>NZ_AOME01000016.1:0-62062 GCF_000336935.1 Halococcus salifodinae DSM 8989
GAACATCGCGCCCTCGATATGCTCGTCGGCATCACGGCTGGTGAGGCGGTCGAAATAGCCGTCGAGGCTCCCGTCGTCGAATTCATCGAGCACGAGCGCGACGCCGGTCGTCATCGATACCGGACAGACGAATCCGGGATCGGCGTACGAGAGCAGCGCTTGCTGGGTCAAGGTGTGCGTGAGTCCGAGCGGCTCGTCGCGGCCCGGCGGCGCGTGGAAGGCGTCGTGGGTCAGCCCGAATTTTTCATAGGTGATCCGTTCGTTTTCGTCCTGAGCGGGATGGTACTCGACCTCGTTTCGCACTTCGCCGTGCTGGTCGTAGGTGTGGAGTTCGGGGCCGTGGCGGTCGATCCGATCGGCGTTGTCGGCGATCGTCGACCCGACCACGTCACCGAACGCCTCCAGTCGAGGCTCGGCCCACGCGAACTCCTCGTCGGGATAGGCCCGTCGCGCCTCGTACTGGAGGGTGCGATCGAGGGTCCAGTAGTTCACGTCCCGACCGGCCTCGAACTGTCCGTAGTCGATGGCCTCGCGTGTCATGTCGTCACATCCGCCGCTCACGGCATAACTGCTCGGTCCGTCTTGGCTCGATCCTGTATCGGTGTGTTAGAGTCGTTTGGCGACGTCCTCAGCGAAATAGGTCAGAATTAGGTCCGCGCCGGCGCGTTTGATCGAGAGCAGCGATTCGTCGGCGGCAGAATCGAGGTCGAGCCACCCCTTCTCGGCGGCGGCGTGGAGCATGGCGTACTCACCCGAGACGTTGTAGGCCGCCACAGGCTGGTCAGTCCGCTCGTCGACCCTGCGGACGACGTCGAGATACGGCAGCGCGGGCTTGACCATCAGCACGTCCGCGCCCTGGTCGACATCGAGATCCACTTCTCGAAGCGCCTCGTCGGCGTTCGCGGGGTCCATCTGGTAGTGCCGCCGGTCGCCGAAGGCGGGTGAGCCGTCGGCCGCGTCGCGGAACGGCCCATAAAAGCTGCTCTCGTACTTCGCGGCGTAGCTCATGATCGGTATATCCATGTGATCCGCGTCGTCGAGTGCCGCCCGGATCGCGCCCACCATCCCGTCGGTCGCGCTGCTCGGTGCGACCATGTCCGCGCCCGCGTCGGCGTGGCTCGTCGCGACCTTCCCGAGGAGGTCGAGCGTCGTGTCGTTGTCGACCGTCAGCCCCGTTTCGTGCTGTTCGTGCAGTCCCGCCGCGCCGCCGTCGACTTCTGCCACACCACCGTCGGCCTCCGCAGCGCCGTTCTCCCAGCGCTCGCGGGCTTCTTCGGCGAGCACCCCACAGTGGCCGTGATCGGTGTACTCACAGAGGCAGACGTCGGTGATGCAGAAGACATCGTTCTCGTCAGTGATCCGCCGGAGCGCGCGCTGGACCACGCCGTCGTCGGCCCACGCCCGGGTTCCGCGGTCGTCCTTCGATTCGGGGATACCGAAGACGATCACGCTCTCGACACCCGTTTCTGTGATCTCTTCGACGCGCGCGGCCGCCTCGTCGACGGGCACGCGCTCGTGGCCCGGCATCGACTCGATCGGAACGCGCTCCTCCGTGGTGGCGTCGACGAACACCGGTGCGATCAGGTCGCTCGCCTCCAGGGTGGTCTCGCTGACGAGGTCGCGGAGTCCGTCCTGGCGGAGCCGTCGGGGGCGGCGCGTGAGGTTCATACCTTGATTGGGGCCGCGAGCGCCAAAACCCCTTCTCGTGCGCGATGCGTGACGCAAACGATTTAGGAGCTACCGGCAAACTCCCTGCCGATGTCCACTCCGGTCCTCCAGATCGCGGAGATGCCCGCCGCCCTCCGGGACCTGCTCGACTCGGAGTACGCACTGCTCGCGCTGCTCTGCGTGTTCGTGCTCGAAGGGGCCATGCTGATGTACTTCATGCCGAGCGAGGCGATCGTCCCGGTCTCGATCGGTCTCATGGGAAGTACAGTCACGGACGTCGCCACCATCATCGGCGTCGCGGTGATCGGAGCGACGATCGGTCAGGTCGGACTGTTCGTCCTCGCGAAACGCGGTGGCCGGGAGTGGCTCCTCGAAAAGCGGTGGTTCCGGGTGAGCGACGAGCGCCTCGCCACCTTCGACGGCTGGTTCGACCGCTGGGGACCGATCGTCGTTCCGGTGAGCAACGCCCTGCTGTTCACTCGGGGGATGCTCACCGTCCCCGCCGGGTTCGCCGAGATGCGGACCCGGGAGTTCGTTCTCCTCTCTGCGGCCGGCACGGTGGTGTTCGAGACGGCGCTCGCGGCGATCGCGCTCGGCGTGATCGAGGTCGCGTTCTGAGGTCGAAGTGGGTTGTTTCGATTGGTGGGACGGACGTGAAAGGGCTGGGTCCGGCTTTCCCACACGGCGCTCGCCACGGTTTTGATGAGGTCTGCGGTCGCAGGTTCGCAGTCGCGGCTCATATTCACCCTGCCAGCCTTTCGGCCCCTTAGGCGTCGTGAGAGTAACCAGAGTGATTTATCTCACCACGTTCTGCTTATACGTTAGAAATAGACATACTGTCGGTTATTGGTGAGTGATTTCACGGCCGATAAAGTAAAGACTCTGCTTGTAGTAGCTTTCATGTGAGGTATATTACATGGGGAACCTAATCGTCTCGGAGTTCATGACCCTGGACGGCGTCATGGAAGATCCAGGTGGAGGAGAAGAATTCGAGCACGGCGGCTGGAGTTTTCAATTCGACCGTGGTCCTGAAGGCGACGAGTTCAAACTCAATGAGGCGTTGGAGAGCGAGGCGCTCTTGCTGGGCCGGACGACTTATGAGGGGTTCGCGGCAGCGTGGCCGGATCAGACGGATGAAGCAGGCTTTGCTGATAAGTTCAACAGCATGCCCAAGTACGTCGTTTCGACGACCTTGGAAGAACCTCTTGAATGGAACAACTCGACGCTGATCAGAGAGAACGTAGCGGATGAAGTCGCGAAGCTGAAACAGGAGTCGGACGGCAACATCTTGGTCAACGGTAGCGCACAGCTTGTCCACACGCTGATGGAACACGACCTCGTTGACGAGTACCGACTCATGACCTTCCCGATCGTCTTGGAGAGCGGGAAACGCCTCTTTGGAGGGACGAGCGATACAACGACGCTGGAACTCGTGGACACGAAGACGGTCGGTGAGGGCGTCGTCATCCTCACCTATCGGCCGGAGAGACAAGAAAACTAATCAGCAGTCCCCGTCCCTCCACAGCGAATCAGTGCGTGCCCTGCCAGTAGCCATTTGATTGTCGCTAGTTGTCCACTCTGGCTCAACAGCCCAGTTACTGACATGTAGTGGTCAGAATGATGCGACTGAATCAGTCGCCTGATTCAGCCGNTCGCTAGTTGTCCACTCTGGCTCAACAGCCCAGTTACTGACATGTAGTGGTCAGAATGATGCGACTGAATCAGTCGCCTGATTCAGCCGCTGTCCGGATTTCTGTGTGATGAAGCTCCCAAAGCTCAAGCGCATCCTCACAGATCCGGACGAGTTCATTTCGAACGGTCAGTTGAAGTCTCTTAGCATGGAATTGCTTGAGCTGATACCGTTGGAAGGAATCGAGGGCTCTGGCCTCGATTCCGAGGAAATCATGGAAGTCGTGCTACGGGCTGCTGTTGACACGACATCGGTCAACGGCGTCACGACGAACACCGAGGACACACCAAATCGGGAGACAGTGATGGATTGGTTGCACACGCTGGAGAACGAGCCGATGCTCGATGCTGTCAACGATATCCTCGCGTTGGTGGCGATGACGGTTCTCGACCGCGGCGGGTCGAGAACCATCTGCACCGACTTCATGGACAACCCGTTCCATGGTCACCCGGAGGATAAAGACGAGTTCCGCCGGATGCAAGCCCGTGATGGCACCACAAAGTGCCATCGCTACTGCACAGTGTTCGTCCTTGCACAGGGGAAGCCGCTGACGCTGGCGATCGAGCCGGTTAACGGAGATGACAGCAAGGCCGACGCGGTCGAGCGCCTGCTCGCCCGCGTCGAGACGTACCCCTTCGAGGTCAAGCGGATTCTCATCGACAGAGCAGCCTTTGCAGGCGAGTTGATCGGTGTGCTTCGTGAGGCAGCACCGCCGGTCTTTCCGGTGAAAACGGGAAAAGACTCGCTGGAAGAGAAGCTGACAACGAACAAGTCGTACATGACCGAAGAGACGATTTGTGAAGGAGAACCGCATGAGCAGACGTACCCACTGGCAGTGAACGTCACGTACCAAAACGACGATCGCGGGAAGTCCGGGCTCAAACAGACGGGATACGCGGCGTACGGTCTGGAAGACCGCACGCCGACGCAAGTGGCGCGGATCTACCACAACCGGTCACGGATCGAGAAGAGCTACGAGAAATTTCGGGAAGCGCGGGCACTGACAACGACGCCGTCCACGACAATTCGGCTATTCTACGTGGGTGTTGGCTTCCTGTTAGAGCAGTTGTGGATCGTGTTGCAGTGGGCAGTGCTCGCCCAGCCACGGCGTGGCGGGCGAGCACTCCCGACAGATTTCACGTTCAGTGATGCGTTTCTCCATGGGATCGAGGAGGTGTTGGACGATGAGCTCAGCTGGAAGAAGAAGCATCGGACGAACAAGGAGGGACTGCCAGCAGGACACGAGCACGGACTCGGTTGAGCCGCCTCGCTTCGGGGAAGCGAGGCTTGCGAGGAGCGACAGCTCTGTTCTGAGAGTGGTCTCAGCGACAGTCACGGAAGGAATCCGTATGTAATTCGATATCTTCTGGACCCTCCGCAGCGTTCGTAGGATTCTTTGTCTCGTTTTCGGCGTCATTCCGGTGTGAAGCCGCGATTTTGCTGCCACCGTTATCGATAGAGTGGACAACTAGCGANTAGGATTCTTTGTCTCGTTTTCGGCGTCATTCCGGTGTGAAGCCGCGATTTTGCTGCCACCGTTATCGATAGAGTGGACAACTAGCGATTGTTGACAGGGTAGTGCTCTGGCGTGACAGGCGGGCTATCGGGGATCAATGGCGACACGCGCATCTTCCGTATTGATATTGGGTCGGTCGTCTTCGTCGATCCACGACTCAGCGTGCCAGTGGAGCAAGTGAGTCGGATAGCACTGGTCGTCGGTGATGACCTGAAACCCGTCGGCGTCCGGCAAATATACTACGCGATCGAGAGTGTCCACCTCGGGAAATCGGCGGACGATTCCAGGACCGACCGACAGCCCCATAGACTCCGCCGTTTCGCCACCACCAGGCATCGAACTCACGCTCGGTTTCGGCTCCTGGCCAGTGCCGTCTCACCACCGCGATCAGTCGCGCGCTACTCGGTCCGCGAGTCGTCGCACATCGCTCGGCCGATCTCGGTCCGAACGAACTCCTCGGTGATGACCTCGTACCGGAGCGTGCCGTCGTCATCGGTGGCACACGCCGTGCAGAACGTCATGCGGCGCTGAGTCCCGTCTTCGAGCACGTACTCCTCGGTTTCGCGGTCGGTCGCCGTGGTCGAACCGCAGTCCGGACACGGGTGATCGGCCGCGGTGAGCGCGTCGTCCGCCATCGTCGATGGTTGTGTACGAACGGGATGGGCCTTCAATCTACTGCACCCGTCGGTCCGGATGGTCATGCACATGTGTGCGCCGTGCCTCCGCCACGGCCATGAGCGACGAGAAACAGGCCACGCTCGGCGGCGGCGAGGCCGACACGCGCGATCCGGACGAACACGCGACCAACGACTTCGGCGACGAACTCGGCGAGCACGAGACCAAGGGCGGGTACAACCGCTACGACGTCACGAGCCTGCTCCAGAAGGCCGTCCGGCGCTCGGACGAGGAGTGCGCGGCGTGGGCGGCGTGGGAACTCGTCCGCTCCGGGTACGCCTGGAACCTCTGGGATCGGCTCGCGCTCTACGTCGTCGAGGACCTGCGGGCGGGCGCGGATGTCGTCCTCACTATCGATCGCTACGAACGTCTGGCCACCGAACGGTGGGACGACGACGGCTGGGAGGGGCGACTCTGTGGGATCCACGCGGCACTCGCCGCCGCCCGGGCCACCTCGACCCGGGAGGCGACGTACGCAAACGGGTACTTCGAGCGGGTGGCCGAGGAACGCGCCGCAGCGCGCGAGGCGGGCCGCGAGCCGGTCGAGACCTTTCCGGTCGGCGACCTCGAACCCGGTGGCGAGTTCGACGTGATCTTCGACCAGCACACCTACGACGGCAAGAAGATGGGCCGCGACGGTCGGTACTTCACCGTTCACGGCGCGCGCGTCGGCCCGACGGGCGAGTCCGAGCTGAGCAAGCGGTGGCGACGCCGAGGTCTGTCCCTCGCCGATCGCTCGTACAGCGACGCGGAGCGATCGCACGCGCTCGCGCCGGTCGATCCCGACGACCGCTGGGCCGAACCCGAGCAACCCAGCCCCGATGATTCGACCGAGGACGAGAACGAGGACTGACGACCCGATTCGAACCGAGCCGAACGATCAAGCGATACCCGTGGCTCGCAGGGGTTCGGAGCCAGCCGATCCGCACTCGGCGATGAAAATGGGCCGGACGTGCTCCCCCCGGCCCATGGTTCGCGTATGCTCCCACGCTCAGTGGTCCCGTGTTGGCCGAGCGTAGCACAGGCAACACGCCTGCACGATCCACTACGTCGGCCGACTCGCTTAGTTCTTGTTACCAGTTGCCATATTGTTTGGTATCGATCGATCCCGCGTGAGCGACCGTCGTCCGGAACCGGCAGAGTCGACCACGGCAGATCGGGTCGCGCGGAACGAGACGATCGCGACTGAAACTCCCCTCAGAAACTCTCTGGGAGGAACACCTCGTGCTCGGGGAACAGCCGCTCCAGCACGTCGACGGTCTCCGAGGTTCGAACGTCGAGACCGCCAACCGTCCTGGCACGCTCGGCCGAGCAGTAGCCCACGAGAAGCTGTGAGAGCGTCCCGATGTCGGTCGTCGCGTCCGGCTCGGCGTCGGCATCGACTCGTTCGACGGACGCCACCCCCTCAGCGACCCGAACCGAGAACGTCGCGTCGTTCCACGGCGCGTGTGGATCGTCGACGCCGACGGTGAGGGTGGCGTCCTCGATACCGGGGTACGGGACGGCTTCGAGGGCCGCCGGGACGTCGACGATCCGGAGCATCTTGCCGGCGGCCACCTCGACTTCGATCGCGTCCCGATCGGTGACGACATCGAGGAGCCGGTCGTGGTCGTACCCGTACAGCTCGACCGCGCTCACCTGTGAGTCGTGATCGTGGCAAAAGCGCAGGAGGTTCAGATACGCTTCGTGGTCGGTGAACGCCATCTCGTCGACCACCAGGCGTCGGCCGTCGTCACCATCCTTGATTCGGTAGACCAGATAGCCTCGGGGTTCGTCCCCCTGGAGCCACGCGTAGCAGTACCGTTCCGTATCGTAGCCCTGGAACACCCGATCGCGCCACCAGTCGTCGTTCCGGCGGGTCGCGAGGTTGACGCCGTCGAGCCATTTCTCGAAGACCGGCTCCAGAGTGGCGTACTCCTCGGGCTCGATCCGACGGAACTCACCGGCTGCGGCGGATCGCACCGTCGACAGCGCCGCGGGAGCGACGGTCGCGGTGTGATACCGACAGCCGGTCGCCCAGCCGTAGCGCGCGTAGAAGTCGTGTTTGAACGGTCGGAGAGCGGCGATCGGCCAGCCCCACTCGCGGTACTCTTGGAGCGAGGCTTCGAGCAACTCTCCGACGAATCCCTGGCGTCGACGTTCCGGCGGGGAGGCCACCCCCGAGAGGCCGGCCATCGGCAGCCATTCGCCGCGCAGCCGGACGGTGAACTCGATGTGGGTGCCGCAGGCCACGAGGTCGTCGCCGTCGAAGATCCCTCGATCCTCGCCGAACGCCCACCGTCGCCGACGGCGCTCGTCGATCGGTTCGTCCGGATCGTACGGCCCCGATCCGGCATCGAAGGCGTAGCCCGTGATCGCGTGGTGGCGCTCCTCGTACTCCTCCGAGATGGGACGATACTCGGCCATACCGATCCGGAGGTGTCGTGCGTGAAATACTTTCAGGCTGTCCGGTAGATCGCCGTCGTCGATCTCAATCGTCCGCCGGGGCTGCGCCCGTCTCCGCATCCGCGTCCGTGTCTGCCGCCGCTCCCGCTGCCCCGCCCGCATCGAGCGCCTCCGCCAGGAGCTCCGAAAGCCCGACGATCTCGATGTCGTCCTCGAAGCTCCCTGTCTTGCGGCCGTCCTCGTACATCGTCATGCACATCGGACACGCGACGACGAACTTCTCGACAGCAGCCCCCGCGTCGGTGTCCTCCAGGGCCTCCCGAAGGCGTTCCTCGCTGGGTTTGGGCTCCTCGTCGAAGTCCATCCAGAGCCCACCGCCACCGCCGCCACAGCAGAAACTGTTCGCCCGATTCCTGGGCATCTCGTTCAGGTCACACCCCGTGCGCCGGACGAGATCTCGGGGAGCCTCGTACTCGTCGTTCATCCGGCCGAGGTGGCAGGGGTCGTGATAGGTCACGGTGTGATCGAGTTCGGTGCCCGTGAGATCGAGCGCACCACTATCCGCGAGTTCCTGAACGACCTGCGTGTAATGGTGGACGTCGATCTCGCCGTCGGCGTTCCACTCCACGCCGTCGAGTTCGGGGTACTCGTTCGAGAACGTGTTGTAGCTGTGCGGATCGGTGCAGACGATGGTGTCGAACTCGCAGTCCTCGAAGGCCTCGACGTTGTCCTCGGCGAGCATCTCGTAGAGTCCCTCCTCGCCCACTCGCCGGACGTCGTTGCCGTCGTTTTGCTCGTCCTCGTAGAGGATGCCGTAGTCGACGCCCGCGTGCTCGAAGATCGTGGCGAGCGACCGCGCCACCCTCCGGTTGCGCTCGTCGTAAGAAGGATAATCGCCGACGTACCAGAGGTACTCGACGGCTTGTTCGCGCGCGTCGGGCACTTCGAAGTCGAGCTCCTCGGTCCACTCGGGGCGCTTGCGCTCGGGCTCCCCGAAGGAGTTGCCCTGGCCGAAGATGTCCATCATGGTCTCCTGGACGTTCTCGTCCATCTCGCCCGATTCGGTGAGCCGGCGGTTCATCTCGGTGAACTGCGGGACGTGCTCGATATCGACGGGGCAGGCGTCCATACACGCCATACAGGACATACACGACTCCATCGTGCGCGAATCGATGACGCTCGTCCCGCCGTCCGCGACGATTTCTTTGGTTTCACCGCCGGCGTTCACCGACTCGCGATACCCCTTGAGATCGAGGATCACGTCGCGCGGATCGAGCGGCCGTCCCGACGCCTTCGCCGGACACACCGACGAACACCGGCCGCACTTGGTGCAGGCGTCCTGATCGAGCATCTGTCGCCACGACATGTCTTCGATTTCGGTGAAGCCGATCTCGTCGGGATCGGCGTCGGCGGGCACGCCCGGCAGCCGGGTGCCTGCCTTCTCGTCGCGGGTGACGACGTTGGCGAAGCTCGACAGCATGTGGAACGGTTTGGCGTAGGGCACCCACGCCACGAACCCGAGCGCGAGCAGGGAGTGCGACCACCACGTCGCCGGGTAGAGCGTGGTTGCGAGCTCCGGCGAGACGCCGACGCCCTCCAGAACGAGTGCGACGAACCAGCCCACGAAGCTCACGGTCTCGAACTCGGGAAAGCCAGTCGCGAGGATCCGCACGCCTTCGACGAGATAGCCGCCGGCAGCGAGGAGAAACAGCGTCCAGACGAACAGTCCGTCTTCGAGATCCGTATGCTTGCCCCACAGCCGCTCGTTCCGGACGACGTACCGCCGGTAGATCGCCATTCCGAGCCCGACGACGAACAGAAAGCCCATCGCGTCCATCACGAGCGAATACGAGAGGTAGAAATCGCCGACGAAGAAGGACTGCTCCTCACCCAGCAGGCCGGTCACGAGCCGGTAGCCGTCCATGTCGATCCCGAGGATGGTGGTACCGATCAGCAGCGTGAGAAACCCCCACATGATGAACGCGTGCATCAGTCCGCCGTAGAGGTCGCGATTGAACTGTTTCTCGTTGGTGACGACGGTCTTCGCGGCGCTCACGATCCGGCTGGGGAGGTCGTCGAGCCGGGCGAAGGCGTCCTCGGTTCCGCGGGTGTACCGCGAGAACCGCTCGTAGACGCCATACAGGAAGACCGTGACCGCGAGCGCCGTGAGGAAATAGAAGAGTGCTTTCCCGACGGGACCGATCAGCCAGAACGTCTCTCGGGTGACGGTGTCTCCCGCCTGGAGCACGAGTGTCATCGATTATCGTTGTAGAGCCGACCAGCGGGGTTAAATCTTGCCCACCCGTGGCGATCGGTTCGCAGTCGGCGACAAACTGCCAACTAATTCTTCGTTTTGTCCGGATCCGATCGAGGCTTGCTCTCCGCTCGGATCGCGGGATTCGTGATCGCTATGGAGAACTCAGACGAGCGCCCAGCCGACGAGCGCCGCAGCCAGACCGAGCACCGGCAGGTCGCGACGCGCGAACCGAAGGTGTGGCAGCGTCGGATTCCACGCGAAACACCGTGCGCGGAGCGCCACGCCGAGCTGATCGGCCCGCCCGAACGCCCGCCGGATTCCCGCACTCGTGACGATTTCCATCCGCTCGACGAGTCCGCGCTCGCTCCCGAGTCGCGCCCGCATCGCCGCGCGCGTCCGCGAGAGATCGGCCACCAGCACCGGCAGAAACCGGAAGACCAGCGCTACGCCGACGCCGAGAAAGCGGCCTGGGCGACCGGGGACGAGCCGCTGGATCGCCGCCCGGGAGTCGCGCACACGCGTCGTCCGAACGTAGACGACGCTCACGACGAGCACGAGCAGCACGCGATAGCTCGCGAGTGCCGGCGCGACCGCCTGCGAGGGGGCGATCCACGGCGGTCCGAGGGTAAGGACGGCGATCGCCGGCCCGACGACGAGGAAGGGAAGCGCGTAGCGCGCCTCGGCGAGGGCGGCGGCCGGCGACAGCCTCGCTGCCGCGAGGACGCTCCCCGCGAGCACGGTCAGGATCGCGAGGCCGCGCGGCGTGGTGTGGGCGAACGCCGCGATCGCGAACCCCACCTGCACCGCGAGCTTCGCCCGCGGATCGAGGCGGTGGGCGAGCGAGTCGCCGGACTCGTAGCTCAACACGGCGCGCGCACGCCGAGCGTGGAGAGCTGATCGATCGCGTCGTCGGGCGGCGCGTCGAGCGCGACCCGCCCTTCGTTCATCACGAGCACGCGATCGGCGGGATCGACGAGATCACGGAGGTCGTGGGTGACGACCACGATCCCCGTTCCATCGGAATGGAGCGCCCGGAGCCGGTCGAGCACCGACTGTCGCGCCGGCTCGTCGAGGCCCGCGAACGGCTCGTCGAGCACGAGGTGATCGGGTGCCATCGCGAGCGCGCCAGCGATCGCGACCCGCGCCCGCTCGCCGCCCGACAGTCGGTCGATGCGCTCTGCCTCCCGGCCGTCCAGGCGCACCGCCGCGAGCGCCTCACGTACTCGTCGATCGATCTCGTCCCTGTCGAGGCCGAGGTTCTCGGGCCCGAACGCGACGTCCGCGCCCACCGTTGCGGCCACGAACCCGTCGCGCGGGTCCTGGAACGTCATCGCCACTGCGGTCCGCGCGGCCACCACGTCTCCACCGACCGGCTGGCCGTTCACCGACACGGCCCCCGAATCGGGATCGAGCAGGCTGTTGAACTGCCGGACGAGCGTCGTCTTTCCCGAACCATTGGGACCCGCGAGCACGACGAACGAGCCGTCGTCGATGGTGAGCGAGACATCGTCGACCGCCGGCCGCGGCTCCGTTTCGGTCGCGTCGTCCCGGTCGGCGGTGGACTCTCGACCCGCTTCCGCCGATCCCTTGGTGTCGTCGTAGCGATAGACGAGATCGCGGACCTCGATCATGACGTGGCGGCGATCGCGTCGCTCCGGACGATCCCCACCCCGGCCGCGATCTTCAGCGCCTCGGCCGGGATGAACGCGGCCGCACCGCCGACGAACGCCTCGGCAGGACCGAGATTTTGGACCACCATCAGTCCCGTTACCCCGAACGTGTAGATCACGACCACACCGAGAACCATCGCACCGACGAGCCGCGCGAGGCCGGCCGCTTTCGGCTCGGTGAGTGAGGCACCCCCGTGAACGACACCGCCGATCGCGGCCGCCGCGAACGGGTACGACCAGAGGTAGCCCGCCGTGGGACCGACGAGGACGCCGAGTCCCGCCGATCCGCCGGCGAACACCGGTGCGCCGAGCGCGCCCGCGAGGAGGTAGAGCCCACAGGCCGCCCCGCCCCACACCGGACCGAGCAGGATGCCTGCGAGGAAGACCCCGAGCACCTGGAGCGTGACCGGGGCGGGCGAGACGGGGTTCGGGAAACTGACGTAGGCGAACGCGCCGATCAGGGCGGCGAACAGCGCAGCGCGCGCGAGGTTGCTCGCGGTCGCGTCGCCAACGAGTTCCACGTCACCGGTTTCGGCGCTCATCGCTCCCTCCCTCGTCGGTCCTGGCGTGGGTCGGCCATCGATACATCCCTCCAGCCGTCAACTCTCTTAGCCTCGTCGGTCGACGAACCCCCTGCATCGCCGGCAGGCTTTTACCGATCGATGTCAGACGCTTCGTTCGCGTGACGATGGACGAGAAAACTGAAGAACTCCGCGACATCTTCGTTGACGTCACCGACGAGTCGACGGTCACCGAGCGCCAGGAGGACACCCCCGGCTCGCTCGCGCGCGACGAACCGGCTGCCGAGCGCGTGGAGGGGGTCGTGGCCTCGATGCGCGAACGCTACGACTTCGATACCGACCTTCCGGACGCGGCGCTCGCCGATCTGGTCGAAGGGTTCTACGACGGCGCGAGCGACGACGCCCTCTCGGAACGCGCGGTGGACGAAACCGGCGCTGACGACGAAGACGGGGATCTCGACGACGCTTCGACTGCCGACGCGTCCGAGCTCTCCAGCCACGATGTCTTCCGCACGCGGATGGATCTCCACCTCGTCCGCGAGGCCGACACCGACGCCTCGTTCGCCCTCGGCGACCTCCGGGATCGCCTCGCGAACGACGAGTCGATCGACGAGATCGCCACCGAGTTCGACATTGCGGAGTCGACGGTGCGGCGCTACCGTCGGGTGCTCGAAACCCAGGCCGAACGCCGGCGCGTCGGCGATCGCTTCCGCGAGGAGTTCGACGAGATCCTCGCCGACGCCGATCTCGCCTCGCTCACCGAGGACGTCACCCGTGACGGCCTCGACGACGCCACCGACGGGATGGAAAACGACCTCTCGTTCTGATCGCCGTGTCCCCGCTGTCGGTCGTCTGGTCGTGACCCGAGTAGCGCACGCGAACGGGTTATCCGTCCGTGGCTCGTCGTTTCGGCCGAATGCAGGTCGCGCTTCTCACCGTCGGCGACGAACTCCTTGCGGGCGACACCCAGAACACCAATGCGACGTGGCTCGCGGGGCAGATCACCGATCGCGGCGCGACGGTCGCACGGATCCTCGTGGTGCCCGACGACCGTGATCTGATCGCCAGAAAAGTGAGTGAGTTCGCCGAGAGTTTCGACGCCGTGATCGTGACGGGCGGGCTCGGTGGGACGCCTGACGACGTCACGATGGCCGCGGTAGCGCAGGCGTTCGACCGTCCGCTCGCCCCTGACGACCGTGCGCTCGCGGACGTCGAGGCCACGGTCGAGGCCGTCCGCGAGGAGTTCCCCGACATCGACCTCGACCGCGAGGCCGAGGCGTCGATCCCCGACGGGAGTCGACCGCTGCTGAACGAACCGGGCCTCGCCCCTGGCTGTGTGATCGAGAATATCTACGTACTCCCTGGCGTTCCCGACGAGATGACGGCGATGTTCGAATCGGTCGCCGACTCGTTCGGGGGCGACATCGAGTCGCGGACGTTCCACACCGCGACGCCGGAGGCCGACCTTATCGACGACCTCGAAACCGCTGGCGAGCGTTTCGACGTCGCCGTCGGATGTTATCCCGATCCTGCAGTCCGCCACAACCGAATCAAACTCACCGGCGAGGATCCCACCGAACTCGACACGGCGGCCGACTGGTTGCGCGAGCGCGTCGACGTGACGACGCCCGCGGAGTGAGCGCCGGACCGTCGACACCGGATCGCCGTTACCGGATCGTTTCGTCGGCCGATCGCGGTGTGTCTGGCGCGGATGTCGTGTTCTCGCTCGACTGGAGGATCGTGAGCGCGGTCATCAGATCGGTCCGCGAGACGAGACCGGTGAACTCCCCGCGGAGATCGACGACCGGGAGTCGGCCGACGCCTTCGGACTGCATTGTGGAGAGTGCGGTCATCGCGTCGGCG
Organism: Halococcus salifodinae DSM 8989; assembly: GCF_000336935.1. Classification (NCBI taxonomy): domain Archaea; kingdom Methanobacteriati; phylum Methanobacteriota; class Halobacteria; order Halobacteriales; family Halococcaceae; genus Halococcus; species Halococcus salifodinae. The sequence continues at coordinate 14,246 of NZ_AOME01000016.1, forward strand.
TCCACCGGGACTGTCGTGAGATCGCGGGTCATCACCTCCTCGACCCGGTAGGCGTCGCGCTCGACCTCACGGACTTCGCGAGCGTCGGACAGCGTGACCAGCCCGACGAGTTCGCCGTCAGCGAGAACCGGATAGCCGGTGTGGCGCTCGGTCAACATCCGGTCGATCAGCTCGGCGACCGACGTTTCCGGCGTGACGGCGTGGATCTCGGCGGCCGGTGTCATGACTCGCTCGATCGCGACGCCCTCCAGGGCGGCTTTCGTGGTGGCCTGCTGGGCCTCGCCGGCGGCGCTCATGTAGATGAAAAAGGCGATCGCGATCAGGACGATGCCGCCCGAGAGCAGCCCCGCGAGACCGAGGAGGAACGCGAACCCCTTGCCGACCTCGGCGGCGAGCTGCGTCGCCCGAGCGTGGGTGCGATTGCGCGCGAGCAGCGCACGCAGGACGCGACCACCGTCCATCGGGAAGCCGGGGAGGAGGTTGAACCCCGCGAGGACCACGTTCGCCAGCGCGAGATACGCGAGCACGAACCGTGCGGCTCCGAACGATTCGGGGAGTGCGAGGAAGCCGAGATACGAGACCGCACCGACCGCGATGCTCACGATCGGCCCGGCGACCGCGACGGCGAACTCCTGTCGCCAGTCCTCGGGCATCTCGGTCAGCTGGGCGATCCCGCCGAGGAACCAGAGCGTGATCGAGTCGATGGGGTAGCCGTACCGCATCGCCACCAGCGAGTGGCCGAGTTCGTGGAGCACGACCCCGACGAACAGCCCGATGGCGGCGACGCTGCCGAGCACGAGCGGGGTCTGGCCCGCCGATAGCGACGCTGCCGGGAGGTTCGCCCCCACGACGTCGTTCATGATCGAGATCCACCGTCCCACGTCCGTGGCGATGAGCCACGCGAACAGGGGGAGGACGAGCAGGAACGACAGACCCACCTTGATGGGGATCCCGGCGATGCGGCCGATCCGAAAGCTGGGCATACCCCGAGTAGGGCTGGCGGCATCTTAAGCCCGCCCCCGCCCACGAACGCTTTTGCCCGCGCCGATCGTCCGTGACCCATGAGCGAGTCATCCCCGGTGGTGCAGCGAGTGGAAGACATCGAGTACGAGAGCGTCGATGCGGCTGATGGCCTCGAAAAGGGCGTGCTCGTCGACGAGGAACGCGGTGCGCCGAACTTCGCCATCCGACGGTTCACGCTCGCACCCGGAGCTGAGGTCCCGAAACACACCAACGAGGTCGAACACGAGCAGTACGTTCTGGAGGGGGAGTACGTCGTCGGTATCGACGACGAGGAACACGCCGTGAGTTCGGGCGACTCGCTGTTGATCCCCGCCGGAACGGTCCACTGGTATCGCAACGAGGGGAACGAAGAAGGGGCGTTCATCTGCGCAGTGCCGAACGGCGACGACGCGATCGAACTCGTGGAGTGAGGTGGCCGGCTCGGGCGGTCTCGACGATCGTTCGAGTGACTGAAATACCTCACTCGCGTACACCCAAGCGTGTCACAGCAGGTCGGGCGGGTCGAGACGCTGTTCGTCCACGGCATGGGCGACGAGTATCTCGTAGCCGCGGTTCGCGACGGGACGCGGCTCTTTCGCGCGCGGCTCGAACTCGGAACGACCGATGCCGGCCCGCGGCCCGCAGCCTTCCGGATCAAGGAAGGCTCGGGCGAGGAGCCGCGCAGCCCGGATCAGTTCGTCGAGATCGCGCGCCGCGCCGGCCGCATCCGGATCTCCGAACAGACGAGCCGCCACGACCGCGACGCGATCCGCGAGATGCTGTCGGGCTACCAGCTCGACGCGAAAACAGTGAGGACCTGCCGGTACTGCGCGTCGGTCGGGCGCTACTCCCCGATCACGAGCGAGACCGCGATCGAGGCCGACGGCGAGACCATCTGTCCCGACTGCGCGCGGACCGAACTCGAACGCGAACTCGCCCACCACGACGTGAGCGCGACCGCGGGCGATCGGCTCGAAGAACTCCTCCTCGAGGTTCAGGACCTCGATCGCGTGGTCAATCTGCTCTCGGGGCATCTCGATCCCGACCTCACGAAGTTCGACGAGATGAGCGCCACTACTGAAGCTGTGGACCCCGTTCCGGTGGGCGATCTCGACCTCCATCCCGACATGCAGGAGCTGCTCGACGACCGCTTCGAGACCCTGCTTCCCGTGCAGAGCCTCGCCGTTCACGGCGGCGCACTCGACGGCGAGGATCAACTGGTCGTGAGCGCGACGGCGACGGGCAAAACCTTGATCGGTGAGATGGCGGGGGTCGATCGGCTGCTGCGCGGCGAGGGGAAGATGTTGTTTCTGGTGCCGCTTGTCGCGCTTGCGAACCAGAAGTACGAGGACTTCAGCGACGAGTACGGCCACCTCGCCGACGTCACCATCCGAGTGGGCGCGAGCCGCGTCCGCGGCGACGGCGAGCGGTTCGATCCCGACGCCGACATCGTGGTGGGAACCTACGAGGGGATCGATCACGCGCTCCGGGTCGGCCAGGACCTCGGCGACATCGGCACGGTGGTGATCGACGAAGTTCATACCCTCGAAAACGACGACCGGGGCCACCGCCTCGACGGGCTGATCGCGCGGCTCAAGGGCTACTGCGAGGGCCGTGCCGGCGGCAGCGGTGGCGGTTCCGGCGGTGGCGGTTCTGGCGGTCGCAGCGGAACGGCCGGAACAGTGGGAACACAGTGGCTCTACCTCTCGGCGACGGTCGGCAACCCGCGCTGGCTGGCGGGGCGGCTCGACGCGAACCTCGTGGAGTTCGAGGAGCGCCCGGTCCCGATCGAGCGCCACGTCACGTTCGCCGACAGCCAGGAGAAAGCCCGCGTGGCGAACAAACTCGTCAGGCGGGAGTTCGACCGCGAGTCCTCGAAGGGGTATCGCGGCCAGACCATCGTGTTCACCAACTCCCGGCGACGGTGTCACGAGCTGAGTCGAAAGTTGGAGTACGACGCCGCGCCGTATCACGCTGGCCTCGATTACTCCCGCCGGAAGACGGTCGAACGCCAGTTCGCCGATCAGGACCTCGCCGCGGTCGTGACGACGGCGGCGCTCGCGGCCGGCGTCGACTTCCCCGCCTCCCAGGTGATCTTCGACTCGCTCGCGATGGGGATCGAGTGGCTCACGGTCCAGGAGTTCCACCAGATGCTCGGGCGCGCGGGCCGGCCGGACTATCACGACCGGGGCGTGGTCTACGTCCTCGTCGAACCCGACGGGAGCTACCATTCGAGCATGCCTGGCTCCGAGGACGAGACCGCGTTCAAACTCCTGAAGGGCGAGATGGAGCCGGTCGCGATGCGCTACGACGAGACCAGCGCCGTGGAAGAGGTCCTCGCGAACATCACCGTCGCGGGCGAGGGTGCGAAGGGACTCACCGATCGGATGGTGGGTGAGGTGCCGCTGAAACACGCGGTCGGCAAGCTGCTCGATTACGGGTTCATCGACGGACTCTCCCCCACGCCGCTCGGCCGCGCGGTGACGCGTCACTTCCTCGAACCCGGCGTCGCGTTCACGATGCTCGATGGGATCCGAAAAGGGGCTGATCCCTACGATGTGGTGGCAGACGTCGAACTCCGCGACGAGGAGGAGTGAGTTCAGGCCAGCAGACCGACGACCGCGGGAACGAATGCGACCCCGAGCACTGAGAGAAGCACTACGAGGACCGCGCCGGGCAGCCCCCCGATCGCGACGATCGCGAGCGTGAGCCAGTTGATCTCGACCCCGACGCCGAGCCACTCCGCGACGAGGAAGACCAGCAGGCCGACGACCGCGTTGATCAGCAGCGGTCGAACGGCTTGAACGATCCGCGCCGCACCGAGCAGGAAGACGACCGCGACCGCGAGCGCCGCGATTTCGATTCCTGTAACCATACCCGGACTCCGCGGCCGTGACGTATCCCTTCTGCGATCGAACGGAAGGGTTTATTCGCTGCCGGACGGTAGAAGAGACACGGGACCGTGGGTTAGCCTGGTATACTTGCAGCCTTGGGTGCTGCCGACCCCGGTTCAAATCCGGGCGGTCCCACTACCGTTCTTATTCGAAGACGGAACTACTCGATCCTGAATGGAGACTCATCGGAAGGGCGACCTCACCGAAGCCGTCGTCATCGCCGAGCTCAAGAAACGAGCGATCCCGGTTTCGATCCCGTTTGGGGACAACGAACGGTACGACGTTGTAGCAGAGAACCCTGACGGTAGTTTGTTGAAGGTGCAGATCAAGACCGGCTAGATGGCCGACGGAAAAGTGACGTTCCACGGCAAATCACAGCACACGAACGCGAGCGGGAACGTCTATGAGACGTACGACGGTGATGTCGATTTCCTTCTGGTGTACTGCCACGAACTCGAACGGATGTACTAGATCCACGAAAACGAATTCCGGACGCAGATGTCGCTGTGAGTCGAAGAGCCCGAACAGGTGAAGCCGAGCACCAACTGGCCCGAAGAGTACGAGTTCGACGCGAACTGGCCGCCGGCGTGACCCACGCCGCACTCGGGCGGCGAAGAATCTCCACGCCGTCTCGTCCACTTTCACTCCCCACGTTGCGAAGGTTCTTACCCGGAAGCGCACTACCCGAGGCCAACGATGGCTCGTGCGGAGAACACCGAACTGATCGACGACTTCGAGGAGTTCTACCGCAACTACTACCGGAACGAGATCGGCGAGCTCGCGCGGCAGTACCCCAACGAGCAGCGGTCGCTGTTCATCGACTGGGACGATCTCTATCGGTTCGACTCGGATCTCGCCGACGACTACCGCTCGCAGCCGGGCCAGCTCCAGGAGTACGCAGAAGAGGCGCTTCGACTGTACGACCTCCCCGTGGACGTGGGGCTCGGGCGCGCACACGTCCGAATCAGGGGGCTTCAGGAGAACACCGAAATCCGGGAGATCCGGGCACGACATCGTGGCCAGCTCCTCTCGGTCCAGGGAACGGTCCAGAAGGCAACCGACGTACGTCCGAAGATCACCGAGGCCGCCTTCGAGTGCCAGCGTTGCGGGACGCTCACCCGGATCCCACAGACGGGTGGCGATTTCCAGGAGCCTCACGAGTGCCAGGGGTGTGAGCGCCAGGGCCCCTTCGACATCAACTTCGACCAGTCGGAGTTCGTCGACGCTCAGAAAATTCGGGTCCAGGAGAGCCCCGAGGGACTGCGCGGCGGCGAGACGCCCCAGGATATCGATGTCCACATCGAGGACGACATCACCGGGAAGGTGACCGCAGGCGACCACGTTCGCGTGACGGGCGTGCTCCATCTCGATCAGCAGGAATCCGGCCGCGAGTCGACGGCGATGTTCGACGTGTTCATGGACGGCGTGTCGGTCGAGATCGAGGACGAGCAGTTCGAGGACATGGACATCGACGAGGCCGACAAGCGCGCGATCGTCGACCTCTCGACCGCCGACGACATCTACGAGCAGATGGTCGCCTCGATCGCGCCCTCGATCTACGGCTACGAGCAGGCCAAACTCGCCATGACGCTCCAGCTCTTCTCGGGCGTTGCGAAACACCTCCCCGACGGCTCGCGGATCCGCGGTGACTTGCATATGCTTCTGATCGGGGATCCTGGTACAGGCAAGTGTGTCAAGGGTGATACCAGCGTGACGCTCGCGGACGGCTCGGAGCGACCGATCCGCGACGTCGTCGAATCGAACCTCGACGCACCGACCGCGATCGAGGACGGCGTTTACGACGAGGTCGACCTTTCGCTGCCGACAATGGGGCCGGATGGGACCATCACCGAAGGACGGGCGACGAAGGTGTGGAAGCGCGAAGCACCGGAGAGGATGTACCGTCTCCGAACGACGAGCGGCAAAGAGATCGAAATCACACCCTCCCATCCGCTGTTCGTTCAATCGGAAGGACAGTTCTCCGCAACGAGGGCGTCGGAGCTACACGAAGGGGTCTTCGTTGCGACGCCACGGACAGTGCCGACCGCCGGGGACGACGCGCTCGATGTCGACTATCGCCGGTCGGCGTCGCCCAATGCCGTTCGGCTGGATCTACCGGCTGATTGGACGCCATTGCTCGCCCGCCTTCTCGGCTACGTCATCGCGGAAGGACACGTCCAGCTCCGTGACGATCACACCGGCAGCGTCTACATCACGAACAACGATCCAGAGATCATCGCGGACGTCGCGGCCGCGTACGACTCGCTCGGGGTGAACTACTCGGTCGACGAACCTCGTGACGGAAAATCGGCGGAGCGCATCCGATCCTCGTCCGGCGAACTGGTCAGCTTCTTCGAAACTCTCGAACCCGCGATTCTCGAACGCTCGGCCGAACAGCGGGTGCCCGACGCGGTACTGCGTGCAACGGCGGAGACGAAACGTGCGTTCCTCCGTGCGTACGTCGACGCGGAAGGCCACGTCTCGACGAGCCAGCGCGAGCTGGCGATCGCCTCGATGAGCCGCGAGCTTCTCGATGGGGTTCAGTCACTGCTGGTGTCGGTCGGCGTTCAGTCGTCCATCGAACCACGTAACAACGGGAGTTACCGGGTCCGTATCAGTGGCGCGGCCTTCGAACGATACGTCGAACGCGTCGGCTTCGTCACCGACCGAAAGGCGGACGCGGCTCACGACTTCGATGACAGCCCCCACAATACGAACCGCGACATCGTGCCAGACGTGGGCGACGAACTCCGACGCGTCCGGGAAGCGCTTGCGCTCTCGCAGTTCGAGTGCGGTGTCGCACGGACGACCTATCAGCACTACGAACGTGGCGATCGGAACCCGAGCCGCGACTCGCTGCTGACCGTCGTCGAGGCCTTCGAGGAACGGATCGAGTGGCTTCGCGAGACGAAACGACGAATCGAGACCGGCGGTTGGGAAGACATCGAATCGGTGAGGGACGAACTGAACGTCTCACAGACCGATCTTGCCGACGAGATGGGCGTCGAGCAGACCGCGGTGAGCTACTACGAACGGAACGACGTGGTCCCCGACGGTGGGCGAACGATGGCCGGGAAGAACGCGATCCTCGAACGCATCGCGTCGGCCCTCGATGCCGTCGATAGCGTGGCGCGCCTCCGGGACCTCGCCGAAAACGATGTCCGGTGGGATCGGATCGTCTCCATCGAGGAACTCACACCCGAGTACGACTGGGTGTACGACCTCGAAGTCGACGACACCCACACGTATCTCTCGAACGGTGTCGTCTCGCACAACTCCCAACTCCTTCAGTACATCCGACAAATCGCGCCCCGATCGGTGTACACCTCGGGGAAAGGGAGCAGTTCGGCAGGGCTGACGGCGAGTGCGGTCCAGGACGACTTCGGCGAGGGCCAGCAGTGGACCCTCGAAGCAGGGGCGCTGGTGCTCGCCGACCAGGGGATCGCGGCGGTCGACGAACTCGACAAGATGAAATGCGTGACTGGCGACACGCTGGTCCACCTCGGTGATCGAATCGCTCGAATCCGGGACATCGCCCACGAAGCGGTTCGAGACGGCACCATCGAGTCACTCGAGAACGGCCGGAGCATCCGTGATGTCGACCTCGAGGCGTGGACGATGACCGATGACGGGCGGCTGGTGACGCGTCCCGTGACGGCCATCCACGAGTACGATGCACCCCAGTCGCTCGTCGAGGTCTCGCTCTCGACGGGCGAACGGTTGAGTGCGACCGCCGATCACCCGTATTTCGTTTTCGAGGACGGCGAGCGCGTCGAGAAAGCCGCTGCCGACGTCGAATCGGGGGACTGGGTGTACGTCCCCCGGTCCATCGAGGCACCGGCGACGGACGGCGGGACGCTAAGTCAGCGCGGCGATTCGAACGCCGTTCGGCGTTCGTTCTCGGACGAAACTCCCGGACAAGATGGCGTCTCGCCATCCCTGGGGAGAGTGCTCGGCTACCTCGCCGGCGATGGGAACCTGTACTACCAGCGTGATGCCGGCGTCTACGGCATTCGGTTCACGAACACCGAAGAAGAGCTACTGGCGGACTTCGAACGAGCCTGTGAGGGCGCGTTCGACGCGGAGACGGTTCGACCACCGAGCGAACGGCGTGAGGACGGCGTCGAGACGGTTCGACTGTGTGGCCGGGAGTACGCCGACGTCGTCCTCGAAGCGGGGATGAATCTGGAGACGTACGACGGCAAACGCGTGCCCGAGGGGGTCACCGAAGCGTCCCGCGCTGCGAAGGCGGCGTTCGTGCGTGCGTTCGCCGACAGCGAGGGGAACGTCGACGGCCGGATGGTGAAACTTTGCTCGGCAAGCCACCAACTGCTACTGGGCGTCAAACACCTCCTGTTGGAGTTCGGTATCTCCTGTCAGATCCAACACCGCGTGCGGGAGGGAAAACGCGATATCTATCTGCTCGTCATCACCGACGCCGACTCGCTGGCCGCGTTCGACCGGCAGATCGGCTTCACCCTGGATCGAAAACAGACGGCCCTGACGGAGACGGTCGAGACGGTCAGCGGCGATCGAACGATTCTGGATGTCCTCCCCGACTGCGGGGCCGTGCTTGAGACGTGTCGAACGTCGCTTCGCCTCCACCAGTCCGAATGCGGGATCGACGACGCCACGTACTGTGACTTCGAGAACGGCGACGCCGATATCTCGTTCCGTCTGGCGCGTGTCGTCTTGGTGGCGTTCGAAGATCGCAAACGCCGGGCGTCGCTCGCACTCGACGAACTCGACAGCGCCGGGTGGGACGATCTGGAGCGGATTCGGACCACGTTCCACGTTTCGCAGTCGGGGCTCGCCGAAGGGACGGGATTCAGCCAGCAACAGGTGTCCCGGCGCTGGGGAGAGGACGAGGGGATGAAGGAGACCGTCGCCGACCGGCTCCGATCGGTCCTCGGGTCGGTCGCCGATACGGACCTCAGTCGGTTCACGCAACTGGTCGACGGCGACGTCAAATGGCGACGCGTCGAGACCGTCGAAACGGTTCCTGCGACGGTCGACGACGACCGTATTCGCCTGCTGGAGGAAGATTTGGCGGACGTCTTGGGCTGTTCGACCGACGAAGCCCGCGAACGAGCACGCGCGTTCCGCACGGACGATCCCTCGCCCGCGGGGTGGGACGAACTACGCACGGTTCTCGAGCGATACGGCATCTCGATGACGGCAGCCGCGGACGATCTGGGCGTCGATCAGGCGACGGTTTCTCGCTGGTTCAACGGCCACGTTTCGACCGATGAGTTCGAGACTGTCAGGGACGCTGTTCTGGATCGGGCCGACATCGTCCGTTCTGCGGCGGTCCGCAAACTGGAGGAGATCGAGGAACGCGAACGACCCAGCGTGTACGACCTGACCGTGGACGGGACACACAACTTCGTTGCGAACGGCATGATCGTCCACAACTCCGACGACCGCTCGGCGATGCACGAGGCGCTCGAACAGCAGACCATCAGCATCAGCAAGGCGGGCATCAACGCCACTCTCCAGTCGCGGTGTTCGCTGCTCGGTGCGGCGAACCCCAAGTACGGGCGATTCGACCAGTACGAATCGATCGGCGAGCAGATCGACCTCGAACCGGCCCTCATCTCGCGGTTCGACCTGATCTTCACGGTGACCGACGACCCCGACCCCGATCGGGATAGAGAGCTCGCCGAACACATTCTCAGAACCAACTACGCTGGCGAGCTCAACACCCAGCGGACCGAACAGACCGCGGCGAACGTCAGTCAGGCGGAGGTCGATGCGGTCACCGATACGGTCGCGCCCGCGATCGAGCCCGACTTGCTCAGAAAATACGTCGCCTACGCCCAGCGCAACTGCTTCCCGACGATGACCGAAGAGGCGAAAGAGGCGATCAGCGATTTCTACGTCGATCTTCGGGCCGAGGGGGCCGACGAGGACGCGCCGATCCCCGTCACGGCACGGAAGCTGGAGGCGCTCGTCCGGCTCGCGGAGGCATCGGCGCGAGTGCGGCTCGCGGATACGGTCGAGATCGAAGACGCCGAGCGCGTCATCGAGGTCGTCCGCACCCAGCTCCAGGATATCGGCGTCGATCCCGAAACCGGGGAGTTCGATGCCGATATCGTCGAAACGGGGACCTCGAAGACCCAGCGCGACCGGATCAAGAACGTGAAGGCACTGATCGCGGAGATCGAAGAGGAGTACGACGCTGGCGCGCCGATCGAGGAGGTGCTCGATCGCGCCGAGGAGACCGGAACCGAGCGCTCGAAGGCCGAACACGAACTCGAAAAGCTCCGGCGGCAGGGCGAGGTGTACGAGCCACAGACCGACCATCTCCGGACGACCTGAGACCGGCGGCGTGAGCCGCGGACCGAGTCACGCGCGCAGCGCCTGGTAGGTCGCCCGGAGCGTCACCGGCGTCACGTCGGCGACCTCCGCAGCCGCCTGCTGGGTGAGGCCGTGGTCGGTTTCGGTCGCTGCGGTGTAGAGACAGGCCGCAGCCACCCCGCTCGGGTTCCGACCGCTGACGAGGCCACGGTCGCGACCCTCGGCGACGAGTTCCCGAGCCCGGGCCTCGACTCCGTGAGGTAAGTCGAGCTGGCTGGCGAATCGAGCGAGGTACTCGCTGGGATCGATCGGCCCGGTCGGGAGGCCGAGATCGCGATTCAGCGCGTCGTAGGCCGCGGTGAGTTCGTCCCGTGATGCCTTCGCGACCGTGACGATCTCCGCGAGCGTGCGCGAGACGCCGTCGGTTCGACAGACCGCGTAGATCGTGGCGGCGGCGAACCCCTCCAACGAGCGCCCTCGAAGGAGGTCGGCGTCCTGAGCCGACTCGAACAGCACGCAGGCCCGATCCCGCACGCTGTCCGACAGCCCGAGCGCACAGACTTGACGGCGGATCTCGGTGAACGCGTACACCCGGTTGCGCTCGGCTTTCGAGGCGATCCGCGAACGGGTGTGCTGGCGGCGGAGTCGCGCGAACAGTCGGCGTTTCCGTCCGGTGAGCCTGGTCGAGCGCCCGATCTCGGTCGAGAGGCCACGGTCGTGGCGCGAGCGCGTCAGCGGTGCGCCGGTTCGCTTGCGTGTCTCACGCTCGAACGACCGCCACTCGGGACCGCGGTCGATCTCGTCGACCGCGACGACGAGACCACACTTGGTGCAGACCGTCTCCTCACCGACAGCGACTAGCCGTCCATTGCATTCCGGACAGCCACCGCTTGATTTCATACTCGTAGATAACTACATTCTATGAACTTAATAGTTTATGATTTGTCGTTCGAGTCGTTCGATGACCGATTACTGCGAATCGCGAACGTCGTCGGCGATCCGATCGAGATCGTCGTCGGCGAGATCGGGCCGGTCGCCAGCGACGACGTGGATCGGCGCGCCGCCGTCGCCCTCGAACCGCGGGATCACGTGGCCGTGGACGTGTGGCACCTCCTGGCCGGCGGCCGAGCCGTTGTTGAACGCCACCGTGGTGGCGTCGGCGTCGACCGCCGCCTCGACTGCCGGCGTCAGCCGGTGGAGCGCAGCGAAGACATCGCTAGCGAGGTCCTCGGAGAGGTCGTCGAGGCGCTCGTGGTGGTCGTTGGGAACGACGAGCGTGTGGCCCGGCGCGAGTGGGTTCGCGTCGAGAAAGGCGGTCACGGTGTCGGTTTCGTGGACGATGCGGCCGGGGATCTCGCCGGCGATGATTCCACAAAAGGGGCAGTCGGCGGACATGGCTGATCCATCGCGCGCACGAGGCAAGAACGTTCTGCCGTGGGTCGTTCTGCGGGCGTCAGCCGATCCCGGTGAGCGTCTCGTCGATCGCAGCGAGATACGATTTGTAGGTATAATCGAGCCGCGACACCCAGACTTCTTGGTAGGAGGGGTGGAGCACCGGGACCAGTGTGGTGTCGAGACCAGGCAACGAAACGGGTTCGAGCACCGATTCCAGAAATCCGTCGATCGCCCGGTTTTCGGTCGCCAGCAGACTCTCGGTCGCGTGCTTACCCGTCGCAACTACGGCCCGCGGCTCGACCCTTCCGATCTCGCGTTCGAGGTACGGTCGGCAGTTCGTGCGTTCGTCGGCGGTGGGTTCGCGGTTCGAACCGTCCTCACCTTCAGGGAAGCACTTCACAGCGTTCGTGAAATAGAGTTCGTCGGGGTCGTAGCCGAGATCGGCGAACAGTTCCCGAATTTTCCGGCCGGAGTGACGTGCTGTGTAGGCCATCCCGGTCCAGTTCCCGCCCTGCCAGCGATCGGCCTCGGGCGTGCCGGCCCCTGGCGCTTCGCCGACCACCACGAGATCGGCGTCGAGCGAGCCGTTGCCCCACGAGATGCACTCGCGAGAGTCGACCAGCGCGGGACAGCGCCGGCAGTCGGCGGCGAGGGCGTTCCTCGACTCCGGATCCGGGAACTCGGGCACGGTCGGATCAGCGGTCGGCGCGGGCTTGAGTCTGGTCCCTGGCTCCGGTCGCGATCCCGCTGGCCGGTCTGCCCAACCGAGGCTGCTTTAGTCCCCGGGACGGATACCACTGCCATGAGCAGGTTCGAGGACGTCGCGGATCGGTACGATCCCGACACGGTCGAGGAGCGGGTATTCGACCACTGGGACGAGACCGACGCCTACCAGCAGACGAAAGACCACCGCGCGGACGAGGAGCCCTTCTTCTTCGTCGACGGTCCCCCCTACACTTCGGGTGCAGCCCACCTCGGCACGACGTGGAACAAGACGCTAAAGGACGCCTACATCCGGTATCACCGAATGCGGGGCTACGACGTGACCGACCGTCCCGGGTTCGACATGCACGGCCTCCCGATCGAGACGAAGGTCGAGGAGAACCTCGGCTTCGAGAACAAGAAGGACATCGAGGCGTTCGGGATGGAGCCGTTCATCGAGGAGTGCAAGGAGTACGCCGAGGCCCAGTTAGAAGGCCTCCAGTCCGATTTCGAGTCCTTCGGCGTCTGGATGGACTGGGAAAACCCCTACAAAACTGTCTCTCCGGAGTATATGGAGGCGGCGTGGTGGGGGTTCGAACAGGCCGCCGACCGGGGCCTCGTCGAGCAGGGGAAGCGCTCGATCACCCAGTGTCCGCGGTGTGAGACCGCGATCGCCAAAAACGAGGTCGAGTACCACGAGGTCGAGGACCCCTCGATCTACGTGGAGCTCCCGCTCCGCGAGCGCGAGGGGAACCTCGTGATCTGGACGACCACCCCGTGGACGGTCCCCGCGAACGCCTTCGTCGCGGTCGACGAGGACGTAACGTATCAGGAGGTCCGCGCCGAAAGAGACGGCGAGAGCGAGGTGCTCTATCTCGCGGCCGACGTGGTCGAGGAGGTCCTGCAGAAGGGCCGCTATGAGGACTACGAGGTGCTCGACGAGTTCGACGGGAGCGAGATGCTCGGCTGGGAGTACGACCACCCGCTGGCCGAGGAAGTGCCCGACCACGCCGACGGCGACGGTGCGGGACAGGTGTACCACGCCGATTACGTCGAGGTCGACAGAACTGGTCTGGTCCACTCCGCCCCCGGTCACGGTCAGGAAGACTTCGAGCGGGGCGAGGAGCTCGGCCTCGACGTGTTCTGTCCGGTCGAGGGCGATGGCGTCTACACCGACGAGGCCGGAAAATACGCCGGCGAGTTCGTCCGCGACGCCAACGACGGGATCATCGCGGACCTCGACGAGAAGGGACTGCTGCTCGCCGAGGAGACCTACGTCCACGACTACGGCCAGTGCTGGCGATGCGACACGGACATCGTGTTCCTCGCTACCGACCAGTGGTTCATCACCGTCACCGACATCAAAGACGAACTGCTCGCCAACATCGAGGACAGCGAGTGGCATCCCCCCGAAGCGCGCGACGAGCGCTTCCGGAACTTCGTCGAGGACTCGCCCGACTGGAACGTCTCCCGTCAGCGCTACTGGGGCATCCCCGTCCCGATCTGGACGCCCGAGGGTGAGGAGGACCGCTCGGAGAACGGAGTGACCGACGACGAAAGCGAGATGGTCGTGGTCGGAACGCGCGAGGAGCTCGCCGAGCGGGTCGATCAGGACGTCGATCCCGACGCGATCGACCTCCACCGGCCCACCGTGGATGACCTGACGATCACCGAGGACGGCACCACGTACACCCGCGTCCCGGACGTGTTCGACGTCTGGCTCGACTCGTCGGTGGCGTCGTGGGGCACTCTCGACTACCCCGGCGAGACGGAGGCGTTCGACGAACTCTGGCCCGCCGACCTCATCATGGAGGCCCACGACCAGACCCGTGGCTGGTTCTGGTCCCAGTTGGGAATGGGCACCGCGGCGCTCGGCGAGGTTCCCTACGATGAGGTGTTGATGCACGGCTACGCCAACATGCCCGACGGGCGCGGGATGTCGAAGTCGAAGGGTATCACGATCGAGCCCGGTGAGATCGTCGAGCGCCACGGGGCCGACGCGATGCGGCTGTTCCTGCTGTCGGTCACCCCGCAAGGCGACGACATGCGCTTCTCGTGGGATGAAACGGAGGAGATGGAGCGTACGCTCAACATCCTCTGGAACGTCTTCCGATTCCCGCTGCCGTACATGCGCCTCGACGGGTTCGATCCCCAGGAGACGACCCTGGCTGCTGTCGAGGATGCGCTCGAACGCGAGGATCGGTGGGTGCTCTCGCGACTTCAGACTGTGAAAGCGGAGATGGCCGACGCATGGGCCGACTTCCGCCAAGACCGTGCGCTCGACGCCCTGCTCGATTTCGTCGTCGAGGACGTCTCCAGATTTTATGTCCAGGGGGTCCGCGAGCGGATGTGGGAGGAATCGGACAGCGACTCGAAGCGCGCGGCGTACGCCACGTTCTACCGCGTGCTGGAGGAAGTCGTCGCGCTGCTCGCGCCGTACGCGCCGTTCGTTGCCGAGGAGATTTATGGCACGCTCACCGGCGATGCGGGCTTCGACACCGTCCACATGTGTGACTGGCCCGAACCCGACGACGACCTCCGCGACCCCGATCTCGAACGCACGGTGGCGGTCGCGCGCGCCGTCGAGGAGGCGGGTTCGGCCGCCCGCCAGCAGGCCGAACGCAAGCTCCGGTGGCCCGTCACTCGGGTCGTGGTCGACGCCGAGAGCCAGGCGGTCGCGAGCGCGGTCGACGACCAGCGCGATCTCGTCGCCGACCGATTGAACGCCCGTCGGGTCGAGCTGATCGACCCCGAAAACCGGTGGGACGAACTCACATACAGCGCCGAGGCCGACATGAGCCTGCTCGGCCCCGAGTTCGGGGATCGTGCGGGAGAAGTGATGACCGCGCTCAACGAGGCCCGTGTCGAGGAGCCCACGCTCGCGGCACTCGAAACCGCCGTCGCAGAGCAAATGGGCGAGACGGTTAATCTCACCGAGGAGATGGTGACGATCGTGACCGAGACGCCGGACGGAGTCGCCGCGGCCGGGTTCGATGTCGAGGGCGGCGGCACGGTTTACGTCGATACCGCACTCACTGAGGACATCGAGAGCGAGGGCTACGCTCGCGACGTCATTCGCCGAATCCAGGAGATGCGCAAGGAGCTCGATCTCGATCTCGAAGAGCGGATTCGCGTCGAGTTCGCCGTCGCCGACGACCGGGTCGGCGATCTCGTCCGCGAGCACGAGGCCCTGATCGCCGAGGAGGTCCGTGCCGACGAGTTCGGGGCGGTCGAGGACGGCCACCGCCGCGAGTGGGACGTCGAGGACACCACGGTGGAGATCGCGGTCAAGCCGCTCGCCGACGTGCGAGCGTAGCTCGGACTATTCCGACAGCGCGTCGGCGAGCGCTGGCGCGACGCTCACGGTGCTCTCGGCGCGTTCGATCGTGTCGGTGCCGTGGACGGCTTCGACGCCGGCGCGGGCGAGACGGGTTCGAGCCGTGCCCGCGAGCACAGGATGAACGCAGGTGACGAACGCGCGGGCGGCGTCGCGCTCGCGGAGATGCGAGATGGCCGTCGCCATCGTCGAGCCGGTGGCTACGATGTCGTCGACGAGCACGGCGTCGCGCCCGGCGACGTCGGCCGCGTGGGGTTCGATCTCGACCTCGGTGGCGCTGTGGCGGGTTTTCTCGAAGTGATCGGCCGATCCCTCACCGTACGCGTCACGAACGGTCGTCGCGAGCTCGCGCGCGCCGGCGTCGGGCGCGAGGAACACGGGATCGTCGAGAGCGGGGAGGGGAGCTGCGAGTTGGCCGGCGGCGTCGACGGTGTCACACGGCACGTCGAAGAACTCGCTGACGCTCGTTTCGTGAGGATTCACGGTGAGCACGCGGTCGGTGCCCGTGCTGATCGCGCGGGCGACCGCACGGGCCGAGACGGGCTGGCCCGCCGCGAACGCGCTATCTTGGCGGGCGTAGCCCATGTACGGCAGGACGGTGACGACCTCGCTCGCGCCCGCCTCGCGCACCGCGTCCTGGAGCTGGAGGGCTTCGAGGTGGGCGTCGCTCGTCGTGGTCGCACAGACCACGATGGCGCGGTCGGCGTCGAACTCCGGAACCGAGGCACAGAGCTCGCCGTCGGGAAACCGCTCGTACTCGGTGGCCGCGAGCGGCTCGTCGAGCTCGGCGGCGAGCGAACTCGCGAGCGATTGGGACGTCGAGGCGCTAACGATCATGCGCGTGTGTTCGCGGGCCGCCTAAACCTGTTTTCGATCCGGCCGTGCGACGACCGCCCGGACGCCGCGTAGCCCCAGTGGGTGATCGCGCCAGCCGTCGTCGGTTTCAGAGAGTAGCGTTCCGTCCGCCGTGACGGCATAGACACCGCCACCGGACGCTGATTTCGCCCTGCCGTATGCGACATCGACGACCGCCCGATCGACGCCATCCACAGCCGACCACTCGCCCTCGGTGTGGCGATACAGCGTCTCAGCGGTCGCGGCGTGTGCCCGACCGATCGCCCCCAGCTCGGCCGTCCCGCGATCCGTGCTCACCATCGAAAATGTTCCATCAAGAGCTGGCAGCCAGCCGTTGCCGAGTCGATAGAGACCGTCGGTGGTCGCGGCGTGGGGCGTTCCCGCGGCGGCGACATCGTTGGCGTCGTCGAGTCCGACGTGCTGGCAATCGGTGCCGGTGCATCGATAGACGCCATCGGCGGCCGCGATGAGGCTGCCGTCGATTGCGTGCGGCTCCTCGACAGCTCCGGCTATTTCCCACTCGCCGTCGATGCGGCGCGCCACGGTCCCGTCAGGGGCAGCGGCGAGGAGCGTTCCGTCCGAGCCGACCGCCGCTGCCCGACCGAACCCGGTCGACTCAGCGTCTTCGCCGGTGCCGAGGAACACGTCTTCGTCGGTCGCGGCCGCGAGTCGATCGTCGTGGACCGCGAGATCGTTGGTCGCGTCGCGGTCGAGGAGCTCGATCTCGCCGATCCGTGCGCCGACGACCGCGACGCGAGCCAGCCCCGTCTCGCTGGCGACGAACAGCGCCGTCTCATCGCTATCCGGCCCGTACACCCGCTTCTCGTCGATGCTGCTCATGCCCGAACACGACCGCCGACCGTCGAAAGCGTTCCGGCGCACGGGCGGCCGGCGGCCGTTTCACGGCATGACGAGCTCGAACGGCACCGGCGTGAAACAGAGCGCGCCGAGACCGAACGTGACGATGCCGAGCGCAGTCCGTTTCGCGTCGAGTCCGTCCTCGTAGATCGGGGTTGCGGGACCGGCGTACGCAAAGCCGAGGGTGAACACGCCCCAGAGAACCCAGAGGAAGACGGCGTTGAACGCGGCCTCGCGGACGTAGTAGAGGTACGCTGCGAGCCCGAACAGCGCGGCCGGGACCAGCGCGCCGACGGTCTCGTGGCGCTTGCCGACCATCGCGCGCACGAGGTGGCCGCCGTCGAGCTGGCCCACCGGGATCAGGTTGAGGAAGGTGACGAACATCCCGACCCAGCCCGCGAACACCACGGGGTTGACGACATCGCCGCCCGGATACGTGAGTGGCTGCCCGGTGAGATCGGCGAGTATCTGGACCAGCGGCGGGTAGTTGAACGTGATCGGGATCGCCGGCTCGGGCACCGGATCGAGATACAGCCCGACGACCGTGACGACGCAGGTCGCAATCAGGCCGGCGAGCGGCCCGGCAACCCCGATGTCGAACAGGCTCTTTCGATCGGGCATCCGGCCGCGCATCCGGATCACCGCGCCCATCGTCCCGATCACGTTCGGCAGCGGGATGAAATAGGGCAGACTCGCGTCGACGCCGTGATACCGACTCAGCGCGTAGTGGCCGAGTTCGTGAACTCCGAGCACCGAGAGCACCGCGAGCGCGAACGGCCAGCCTGTCAGTAGGTTCGTGGGATCGCTGAGGTCGGCTCCGTACCACCGGCTGCCCGCAACGAGCGTCGAAAGCACCGTGAGCGCCGCGAAGAGGAGGTTGGTCCACGGTACCCCGTCGATCCCGGTCGAGCGCGGTGTGGCGACGAGGACGTATCGTCTGCCGCCGGTCTCGACGCCAGTCAGCGGGTCTCGCCGAGGTTCGTTCGTCAGCCGGACCTCGTAACCCCAATCACGGAACACCGGCCAGAGCCGGCGTTCGAGCCGTTCTCCCGAGACGAGTGGTTCGCCGTAGTATCGGAGTTGCCCGTCGTCGACGGTGACTTCGGCGACGCGAAAGAGTCCCGCGAACGCCTCGGGCGGCGGTCCCTCGGCGCGCGGCTCGCTGTCGTCCATCATCCATTTCTCGTGACGGGGAGGGATAAGCCTACAGACCGTTCGTCGAGCGGGATGCGCCAACGGGGACCCGATTCAGAGCGGGAGCGCGAACAGCCTACCCGGACGATTACGCCGGCTCGACGCGCCACGTCGTCGCGCTGGTGTACGACCACTTCTCGATCTCCAGATCGGTCGCCGCGTCGCTGAGCTTGCACATCAGCGCGCCGATCTCCTTCGGCGAGAGTCCCACTTCGTCCGCGATGAACTTGCTCTTGAAGTAGAGCTCGCCGTCGGCAGCGTTGCGTTCGAGATACGCCTTCAGCCGCTGTTCTTTGGGGTTCGCATCGACCGTGGGCTGTGTCGTGCTCATTGTCGGCCTCCATCCAGGATGTACAACCCCAATGTATTATACCCGACAGATGCTTCGCGTAGCTTCGGGTCCCTTCACGATGTGATCGGTCCATACGCTCGTTTCACGACGCTTCGAGAGGGCGCGAGACGTTTTATCCGCCACGCTACGTTTCTCGATTCTTTTTTCGGCGCACTCGCCGTCCTCCGCGGGCCGGGAGCGCGTCACACGACGTGTTCGGCCATATGCCGGAGAAAATTGCCGATTTGTGGTCGATAGAGTGCGTCGTGATGGCTTACGCGCGCTCGTGGAGCCAGAACTGCTCGTCGGCCGTGACCTCCTTCTTGAAGATCGGGACTTCGTCCTTGAGTCGGTCGATACCGTCCGAAACCGCCGTGAACGCCGCCTCACGGTGGCCCGCGAGCACCACCACGAACACGATGTCCTCGCCCGCGGCGATGACACCCGTGCGGTGGTGGGCGAGCACGCGCTGGACGCCGTCACGGGCTTCGAGGTCGTCGATGATGGCCGCGAGACGCTCGTCGGCGACGCCCTCGTAGGCCTCGAACTCGAGGTGTTCGGTGGGTGCGTCGTCGTCGGCGT
The DNA here is from genome assembly GCF_000336935.1 of Halococcus salifodinae DSM 8989. Taxonomy (NCBI): domain Archaea; kingdom Methanobacteriati; phylum Methanobacteriota; class Halobacteria; order Halobacteriales; family Halococcaceae; genus Halococcus; species Halococcus salifodinae. The sequence goes on from NZ_AOME01000016.1 coordinate 33,696, forward strand.
CTTTCGTCCGGACGCGGCCGGTGAAGGTGGCGATCGCGCCCGAGCGGTCCGCGTTCGGTGCGGATTTGACCTCCGTGACCAGCGATTCGAGCGTGACACGGGGTTCGAGGTCGTCGATCGCCGCACACACCGCGTCGAGATCGATCCCATCCGAATCGGCGGCCGCCGCGAGTTCGTGGCCGGCGTGGTCGCGGTCGCCGAGGACCACTGCCGGGAGGTGACGGCCCGAAAAGCCCTCGACGATGGCGTAGTCGTGGTCAGGTGCGAGATCGTCGAGGATCTCGTCGAGGTCGCGTGCGTCGCCGGTGGCGAACCAACCATCCTCACTGACGCCGTAGGTGACCGCTGCGCCCGCGCTGCGGTGGCGATCGGTGTCCTTGCCGTGGGTGTCGATGTCGGGCGCGTGATCGAGATGTTTGATCGTGGCGACCGATCCGCGCTCGTCGAGGCGGTCGACGAGTCGCTCGATCAGCGTCGTCTTCCCCGAGTCCGAGGGGCCGACGACGGCAAGGGTTTTCATACCGGATCGGGAGGCCGCGACGCGCTTGTACCCTTCGGCGGGGTTGACAACCCTTATGCGTGCGTCCGGGCAATCCGGCAGCAATGAAACTCGTTCTCTCGCTCGGTGGGAGCGTTCTCGCACCGAGGGATCCCGAACGCGTCGGCGCACACGCTGCCGTCATCGAGGATCTCGTCGAGGCGGGCCACACCGTCGGTGCGGTCGTCGGCGGCGGCACCGTCGCTCGCGAGTACATCCACACCGCCCGCGAGCTCGGCGCGAACGAGATCGAACTCGATCAGCTCGGCGTCGACACCACCCGGCTCAACGCCCGCCTCCTGATCGCGGCGCTCTCAGAGCGCGCAGCGACACGCCCCGCACGCAACTACGAGACCGCAGGCGCGGCGCTCAGACGCGGCGAGATCGCGGTCATGGGTGGCGTCGCACCCGGCCAGACCACCGATGCGGTGAGCGCCGCGCTCGCGGAGTACGCCGGCGCGGATCTGCTGGTGTACGCCACTAGCGTTCCGGGCGTGTTCGACGCCGATCCCGCCGAGGACGACAGTGCGCATCGGTTCGAGGAGCTCTCGGCCACCGAACTCGTCGACGTGATCGCGGACATCGAGATGACGGCCGGCGCGAGCGCTCCCGTGGATCTGCTCGCGGCGAAGATCATCGAGCGCTCGGGCGTTCGGACTGTCGTGCTCGACGGCACCGACCCCGACCGGGTCGCGGAGGTCGTCGACACCGGCAGCCACGACGGCACCGACATCATCCCCCAAGCCGCGGACGAACCCACCTACTGGGCGATGGATGACTGACGAGAGGTCAACCGGCAGCGAAACGCCCGACGACGCCGTCGACGACCCGTACGTCCTCAGTGGTTCGCAGCCACACGACTTCTGGGCCGAGTCGGTCGCAAAGCGAATCATCGAACGCAACCCGGACGATCCCATCGTCATCAAGGGCGGGATCTCGCCGTCGGGAGTACCCCATCTCGGGAACATGAACGAGATCGCGCGGGGGTACTTCGTGGCCGAGGCGCTGCGTGACCGGGGGCGGACGGTGCGACAGATCTTCACCGCCGACGACCGTGATCCGCTTCGGAAGGTTCCCCGCAAGCTCGCCGACCTCGACGGCAACGTCGTCGGACTCGACGAGGTCGACGCCGGCGCGCTCGGTCGCAATCTCGGCAAACCCTACACCGCGATCCCCGACCCGTTCGGCTGCTGTGATTCGTACGGAGCACACTTTTCGAACCTCATCGAACGGAGCGCAGAGTTGCTCGACATCCCCGTCGAGACGGTCTCGAACACCGAGCGCTACGAGTCGGGTGCGTTCGACGACGTGATTCACCAGCTCCTCGAACACCGCGAACAGGCACGGAGCGTGCTCGCGAAGTACCAGGACAAAGTCGACGACGACTACGTTCCCTTCCGGCCTATCTGCGCCGAGTGTGGCCACGTCACCGAGACGGACGCCGTCCAGAGCGTCGATCTCGACGCTGAAACCGTCGAGTACGTCTGTACTGACGTCGAGGCCGGCGATCGGATCATCGAGGGCTGCGGTCACGAAGGGACCGCCACCTTCCGCGAGGGAAAGCTCCCGTGGCGCTTCGAGTGGCCCGCCCAGTGGCAGGTGCTCGACGTGGACTTCGAGCCGTTCGGGAAGGACCACGCCGAGGGCTCGTGGCCGAGCGGGGCCGATATCGCCCGGAACGTCCTCGGCGACACTCCACCAGTCCCGATGGCCTACGAGTGGTTCACGCTCGACGGCGAGCCGTTCTCGTCCTCGACGGGCCACGTCATCATGGTTCAGGACGCCCTGGAGTTCCTCGAACCCGAGGTGCTCCGGTATTTCTTCACCAAAGACCCGAGCAGGGCACGGGATTTCTCCATCGAGCGCGCCGATCAGTTGGTGGACGAGTTCGACGAGTTCGAACGGACGTACTTCGGTGAGTTTGCATCGGGACACAAAATGGAGGGCGAGGCCGAAGCGGCCTACCCACTGCTCGTCGAATCCACAGCCGAGCAGCCGATTCGCCTTCCGTACACCTTCGCCGCCGTGCTCGGCATGACCGACGACATCGAACTCCGTGAGAAGATGGCTCGTCGTCAGGACCATATTCCCGAGAGTGCCCCAAAGCGTTCGGTCGAGGAGGCTCTCGGGCGTGTCGAATACGCACGCACGTGGGCAGAGCGCGTCGACAACGCCTACAACTACCGCCTCGCGGCCGACCTCCCTACCACGGAGTTCGACGCCACCACCGCGGCCGCGCTCGACGACCTCGCCGACTTCGTCGAGGCGGGCCACGATGGCGAGGCGATCCAGAGCCATATCTTCGAGACAGCACGGCGACACGACCTCGACCCCGGCGACCTGTTCGCCGCTGGCTACCGACTCTTCTTCGACACCGACCAGGGGCCACAGCTCGGCACCTTCCTCGCCGATCTCGACCGCGCGTTCGTGGTCCGTCGCCTCCGGCGCGAAGCGTAGCACCGAGACGGAAGCGCTGCTCGGCGTGGGGCTGGCCCGGCATCGCACGGGCAAACCAAACCCTCATGGCCGCGAGGACCGTCCGAACGGGTGATGGTTAGCACGCTGGTATGGGTGCTTTCGGGGTTTCTCCTCTATACGCTCGTTGCGACGGCGCTCCAGTCCTGGGGCGTCCTGCCGAGTTCGGTCCGGGTGTCGGGCCCGATCACGACGATCCACACTCAGCGTGGGAAGCAGTTTCTCGACTGGCTCGCGACGCCGAAGCGGTTCTGGCGGGCGTGGGCCAACGTCGGCGTCGGGATCGCGCTGGTAGTGATGGTCGGCTCCTTCCTCGCGGTGATCGTGAGTGCCGTCCAGATCTTCAACCGGCCCGAGTCCACGGTCATCAGACAGCCACAGGACGCGCTGGTGATCCCCGGCGTCAACCAGTTTTTGCCGCTGTCGGTCGCCCCCGAGATCGTGTTCGGCCTCCTGGTCGGATTGGTGGTCCACGAGGGCGGCCACGGCCTGCTCTGTCGGGTCGAGGACATCGACATCGAGTCGATGGGGCTCGCGCTGCTCGCGGTGATCCCGATGGGCGCGTTCGTCGAACCCGACGAAGAGAGCCAGGCGACCGCCGACCGTGGGGGCCGGACCCGGATGTTCGCCGCGGGCGTCACCAACAACTTCGCGATCACGGTGATCACGTTCGCCCTCCTCTTCGGTCCGGTGGTCGGCTCGATCGCAGTCGCGCCCGGCGTAGCGGTCGGCGGCGCGCTCAACGGCACTCCTGCGGCCGACGCCGGGATCGATCGCGGCGACGTCATTACTGGTGTCGACGGTCAAGCGGTGGCGAACGCGAGCGAGTTCGACGCTGCCCTCGCCGACGCGAACCGCACAGTCGACGTCTCGTTGCAGGACGGCAACACCACCACGGTACAGCGGTCAGTCGTCGTCACCAGCGCGGTCGCGGACGGTCCGCTCGCCAAGGGGACGACGATCGAGGCGGTCAACGGCACCACCGTCGGCACCGAGCGCGCCTTCCGCGCGGCGCTCGACAACCGATCAACGGCACAGCTTTCGACCGACAACGGGACCGTGACGATCCCCGTCGGCGCGGCCGCGACCGTCACGCCCGGTGGCCCGCTGGCGAACGTGAGCGACGGCCTCGCGGGTGAGTCGGCCGTCATCACCCACATCGCCGGCGAGCGCACGCCGAATCGAACGGCGCTGAGCAACGAGCTCGATGGAACCGAATCGGGCGAGACGGTGCGCGTCACGGCGGCCGTGAACGGCGACCGCGGGAACTACTCGGTGCGGTTGGGCGAGAACCCCGACACCGGCAGTGGGTTCCTCGGCGTCAGAATCTCGCCGGGCACGACCGGGCTCGTGGTCGATGACTTCGGGATTCGGTCGTATCCCGCCTCGCAGTATCTCGGCTTGCTCGGCGGCGACGGTGCGGGTGGCGACGGAGCGGGCGGAGCCGGTGGACTGGGTGGTTCGCTGATCGCCCAGTTCCTCGTGGTGATCTCGCTGCCGTTCGCGGGGGCGGTCCCAGGAGGTGGCGGGCTCGTCAGCTTTGCGGGCTTCGTCGGCCCGGTTCGGCAGTATTTCACCGTCACGGGGCCGCTGTCGTTCCTCGGCGGTGGCGTGTTCACCCTCGCGAACGTGCTGTTCTGGACCGGCTGGATCAACGTCAACCTCGGGCTGTTCAACTGCATTCCATCCTTCCCGCTCGACGGCGGCCACATCTTCCGGGCAAGCACCGAAGCGGTGGTCTCCCGACTCCCGATCGGAAGTCGCCAGGCGCTTGCCGGCGCAGTGACGACGGCGGTGACGCTCACGATGGTCGGCGCGCTCGTCGTGATGATCTTCGGGCCGACGTTGCTGACCGGCTGATAGGGACGTGCTGCCGCAGGCTTATCACCGGCCGTGGACTGGTTCGATCATGGGCCGACGACTGCTCGTCCCGCTGACCGACTCGACACACTCGTGGCCCGGACTCGACCACGCACTCACGGTCTTCCCGAAGGCCGACGTCACCGTACTGAACGTCATTGACCCCACGGGAGCGGGCTACGGCGAGCGATCCGGCGATAGTGAATCGGACGCCGACACCGCCGAAACGGCTGCCGAGGAGCTGTTCGCGGCGGCCGACGAGCTGGCGGCGGAGTACGGCGCGACGCTCGATACGGCGGTCGTGGAGGGTCGTCCTGCCGATGCCATCACCGCGTACGCCGACGATCACGATATCGACGCGATCGTCATGGGCAGTCGCGGGCGCTCCGGCGTCTCGCGCGTTCTGTTGGGAAGCGTCGCGGGAACGGTCGTGCAGGATTCGTCCGTTCCGGTGACTGTCGTTCCCTGATTCCCGTACCGAAAATCTCGGCGGAGCAGCCACCATCGATCGCCACCGATCGGGATTCAGGGGCGTTTTAGGCGCGGCCATCGAACCACCGACGATGGACGATCGGCTCGCCACGGGCCTCCATACGGGGCTGCTCATCGCCGTTATCGGTGTGCTCGCGTGGGCAACGGGCCTGCCGGCGCTGTTTCCGAGCCTCGGCCCCTCGGCGTTCGTTCTCGCCACCTTCCCCGAGAGCGAGGCGAGCGACACCCGGCGAGTGGTCGTGAGCCACGCGATCGGTGTCGTCGCCGGCCTCGCTGCGTACCATCTCTTCGCCGGCGGTATCGTCGTGACGAGCGAGATCGCGCCGCTCTCGCTCCTCGGCCTCCGACTCGCCGCCAGCGGGGTCGGAGCCATCGTGCTCACCGTGATGGGGATGATCCATCTCGGTGTCCGCCATCCGCCGGCGTGTGCGACCACGCTGATCGTCGCGCTCGGGCTGCTATCGAACCCTCTCGAAGGCGTCCTGATCGTCGCTGCCGTGGTCGTTCTCGTCGTGATCCAGCGATTGCTCCTCCTGACCGACGCGGCACTCGACAGGCGTGGCGTTTTCGCCATCGGTCGATCGCGTTCCGACTGAAGGTGTGTTGAAGGGGTGTGTCGACGCGTGCGGACAGTCGCCGGGGTCAGGAATCCTCGATACCGTTCGCCTGAAAGTCGACATCCTTCTCCTCGCCCGCGAGGGCGATGTGGCCGTAGTTGAGGAGCGCGACGAAGACCGTCCCACCGAGCACGTTGCCGATGGTCGTGAAGACGATGAACGGGACGAACGCGCCCGGCGCGACGCCCGCATCGAGTACGATCGCCGAGAGCACCTCGGTCGTGCCGAGGATCGCGTGGTGGAACGGACCGAACCCGATGGCGGCGGTCGTGAGCAACACGAAAATGATCCGACCGACGGTGTCGCGGCTGGCGGCCGACAGCCACGTTGCCATCCCCATCAGCCACCCCGCGACGACTCCCGAAAGGGTGATCGTCCACCACGGAAGGCCGACGAGCGCGCCCGCGAGCGAGCCGAACGCGCTCGGATCGGCGATCCCCATCGGTTCGCCGATCGCCGCGATGAGCGCGACGAACGCCGCACAGCCGAGCAAGTTCGAGACGTAGGTCACGCTCCAGATGCGCCCGAGGTCGCGGAGCGAGGCCCGGCCATCGAGCACCGGGAGGACGGCCATCGTGGAGTGGGCGGTGAACAGTTCGGTCTGGCCGATGACGACGAACAGAAACGCGATCGAGGAGACGCCCGCGAGCGTGACTTGTTTGGTGAGCGTCGAGTCGAACCCGCCCGCGAAGGTCAGCACCATCGCCATGAACAGCGCGCCGAAGCTCAGGTTGAGACCGGCCGAAAAGCCCGAGATGAACGTCCCGACCGCGGGCCGGTCCATCTCCTTCAGGGCGTTCTCCATCTCGCGTTCGAGGATCTTGCGATAGGAGAGCGTCGCGCCGGTGGGACCGTCCTCGTTTGCACTCATCGAACTACTGTCCGTGGATACCCACGGGCGCTAAACGGTTGGGACTGCTTGTGCCGGCGTCGAAACACAAACGCCCTTGTCGTTCGGCCCGTAGTTGCGACATGGACCGACGAGAGCCACCGCGGACCGAGGAAGGGTGGTACGTGCTCCACGACTTTCGGACGGTGGACTGGGACGCGTGGCGGGCGGCTCCCGATCACAAGCGCCAGCGCGCCATCGAGGAGGGTATCGACTACCTCGCGGCCCACGAGGCCGTCGCGGACGCCGACGCGGGCGGGTCGGCGACGTTCAGCGTGCTCGGCCACGACGCCGATCTCCTCGTGCTTCACCTCCGGCCGTCGATGGCCGATCTCGATACCGCCGAACGACGGTTCGAGGGAACGGCCTTCGCCGACTTCACCGAGCAGACCGATTCGTATCTCTCGGTCACGGAAGTCTCGGGGTACATGTCTCAGGAGTACTTCGAAGGCGAGGAGGTCGAGGACACCGGGATGGCGCGCTACATCGAATCCCGGCTGAAGCCCGATATCCCCGACATGGAGCACGTCTCCTTCTACCCGATGGACAAGCGCCGCGGGCCCGAGGACAACTGGTACGATCTTCCCTTCGACGAGCGGGCCGACCTCATGAGCGGCCACGGCGACATCGGCCGCGACTACGCCGGCGACGTCACCCAGATCATCACCGGCAGCGTCGGCTTCGACGATCACGAGTGGGGCGTCACCCTGTTCGCGGACGACCCCGCCCAGATCAAGAAACTCCTCTACGAGATGCGGTTCGACCCGTCGAGTTCGCGCTACGCCGAGTTCGGCCGGTTCCGCTTCGGTCGACGATTCCCTCCGGAGGACCTCGGCGCGCTCCTCGCCGGCGAGCCCGTCCCCACGGGCGAGGACACCGGTCATCACCACGGCGACGCGAGCGCACACGGCGACAGCCACCACGACGAGGGCGATCACGGCAGTCGTTCCAGCGACGGAGACGATGGCGAAAGCGAACAGGACATCCGGGCGGCACTCGCCGACGAGGACATCTACGCCGGCCAGCCCCACGGCGAGGACGTCCACGCGATGGTGCTCTACTCCGAGGCCGATCCCGCGGACCTCGCCGACGATGTCGACGGCCTCCGCGGCAACTTCGAGCACTACGACACCCACGTCAAGACTGCAGTGTACGAAAATCCGGACGAGGGGAACGCGGCCGTCGTCAGCATCTGGGACACCGCGAGCGCCGCCGAGACCGCCGGTGGCTTCCTCACCGACCTTCCAGGCGTCGTCTCGCGCGCGGACGTCGGCGAGCTGGAGGGCGAAGAAGCGGGCTTCGGCACGATGGGGATGTTCTACACCACGAAGCCCGAACACCGAGACGACTTCGTCGAGAAGTTCGCCACCGTCGGCGACCTCCTCGATGACATGGACGGCCACCACGACACCGATCTCCTCGTCAACCGCGAGAACGAGAACGACATGTTCATCGCCAGCCAGTGGCGCTCGCGCGAGGACGCGATGGAGTTCTTCCGGAGCGACGCGTTCGCCGACACCGTCTCGTGGGGCCAGGACGTGCTCGCGGATCGGCCGCGCCACGTTTTCCTCTCCTAAGAACCACTTTTTTATACTCAAAGACAGAGGTATTGATAGACACCTGGCGGACTAATCGATTCGAGTGCTGTCCAGACTGCTGATCGGATTTCGGCACAACTGCCGAAGTAGCGGTTTGCTAAGGCGAATTTGAGTCGACGCCAGTATTCTTCAGTTGGGTTCAGATCCGGCGATCCAGTCGGGAAATACACCAGCTCAATCGGTTCATTGGCGGCGAAGTCCTTCACCGCCCCAGCGGTGAAGTACGTCGCCTGGTCCAACAGTACAACCAGCTTCTCGCCGAACTCCGCTTGGAGATGCTCCAGAAAGCGGATCGTCACCTCACCGGTGAACGATCCGCCACACTCCAGCACCGACGTCTCGCCGTACTCAGTGACTGCTCCCAACAGGTTCACTCCCTCGCGAGAGGCCGACACGCCCACGGTCGGCCTCTCGCCTACCGGATACCATGCCGCATAGAGATCCGCTCCAACCGCTTTGCGGGTCTGATCGATCGTGACGACCGTGGCGTCCTCGTCACGGTGGCCTACTTTTTTTCGACCGTCTCTTCGAACTCCTCGCGTTCGTCTTCATCCGCAGAGGCGGGCTCCGGCCGGGGTCTCTTCGGTGAGACCCCGGCCTTGTGCATGAGCCGGCGAGTGTGACGGCGGGAGAAAGCGATATCGAACGCCTCGATGAGGTAATGCTGGGCGAGAGCTGTACTCCACGCTGGGTCGTCATATCCAGCTTCTTCAGGAGGTTCATGGAGTACAGCGGAGAACTCCTCAAGCTGTTCGTCGCTGAGCTGGGAAGGACGCCCGGGGCGAGACTTGTCGTAGAGCGCGGCGTCGAAGCCGCGCTCTTCGAAGCGGTTCAACCAGTTGTAGACGGTCTGGTGGTGCCAGCCGTACTTGTTTTCAATTGCCTCTGGAGAAAGTCCCTCTAAGTACTCACGTGCAGCGGTAAGGCGCTTGATCGCCTTCGGATCGGCCTCGTCCGCGAGTTGCTCGCGGACTCGTTCCTTCGTCAAACCGGAAATCTTGTTTCCGGATTTCGTCATGCTCTGGTTTGCTGCTGGAGCTTATCGAGACTTCCGGCCGAGAGTATACTTCGTCGGATTCGCGCGGAGCGCGAACCACTCCTCGCAAAAACCTGGACTAAAAACACCCGCTCGCTCACTACCGTTCGCTCGCGGTAGAACTGCTGGCACTCTCCGCAATCGCACAGCACCGCCCGAGCCCTCGGCCCTCCGGGCCTCGCCCTCGATCCGCCAGGACCGCTGCCGCCCCACGACCGCGCCCGCACCGCCGAAGCCCTCGATCCGCCAGGCCCGCAACCGCACCGCCCTGCAGGCGCAAGTCGTCCCGCCGAACGCCCCACATCGATCGCTGTTCAAACCGTTCACGCACGAAAACGGACGGAAGGGCCGACAACGACGCCAAACGGTCTCGGCCGTTCATCCCTGTCGACGACCACGATTCGCCCGTCATGTCCGATGTGCCGCTCGACTCGACCGACGGTCGCTCCGGCACCGACCTCGACACGACGCCATCGGTGACACCCGAAGACGCGTTCGCGGCGCTTGCCGATCCACGACGGCGAACCGTCGTCACCGCGCTCCGCGAGCACACCGGCGACACCATGGCCATCGAGACGCTCGTCGATCACGTCGTCTCGCAGGAAGCCCCCTCCGCAGCGACCCGCCGGCACGTCCACACGTCGATCACCGACGTCGAACTCCCGAAACTCGACGACTGGGGTCTCGTCGAGTACGACTGCGCCCGGAGTACGGTTCGATACATTGCTTCGCCGCTCGTCGAAGGACTACTGGCACACATCGCCGAGAACGACCGATAGCTCAGTCGCCGGCGTACTTCGCCCCGACCGCGTCGAGATCGGCACCCTCGACCGAGGACCGAAAGCCCGCCATTCCGTCGTCGCGCTCGATGTCGAAATCTCGCTCGTAGAGGCCGGCGACGCGCTCGAACTCTTCGTCCGACAGCGGCGGCGTCTCGGGGGCCGCCGCCCACTCGTCGATGTCGGCGGCAGTACGAAAGGTCGGCGTCACCGAAGCGACCGCGTCGTGGGCGAGCAGCCACTGGATCGTGGCCTGGCCCATCGTGCGCTCACGGTCGCTCCCGTCGGTCGTTCCCTGCCGTCCGCTCGCTTCGTCACCGGCGGCAGAGCCGCCGGTTTCCAGCGGGACCTCCGGTCCCGCCCGGCTCGCGGGGACCCCCTCGCGTTCGAGGAATCGCAGCTTGTCGAGCTTCTCCCAGCCCGTGTCGTACCACTCGTCGGGTCGGAATCCCCGATGATCGCCCTCGCCGAGTTCGGTCTCGGGCGTGACCTGCTCGTTCAGGAGTCCCGAGGAGTGCGGCACCCGGGGGATCAGGCTCGTGTCGGCGTCCAACTCCTCGATCGTCTCGATGAAGTGCTGTCCGGGGACCTGCTCGAACAGGTTGAAAACGACCTGGATCGCGTCGAACTCGTTCTCGATCGCGGCGTCGCCCTCCGCGAGCCACCCGATCGAGGGGCCGAGCGCCCACCCGATCGCCTCGACTTTTCCGGATTCGCGGAGTTCGTCGAGCGCTTCGAGAATATCCTCGTCGACCTCGTCGACGTTCGCGTTGTGGAGCTGGAGGAGATCGATGTACTCGGTGTCGAGCCGGTCCAGACTCCGCTCGACCGCGGTGTGGAGGTACTCCGCGTCCATCTCCTTCGGGAGTTCACCGTGGCCCGCTTGCGGGTTGTTGTAGAAATCGTAGCCGACTTTGGTGGCCAGGGTGACCTCGTCACGGACGTCGGCGAGCGCTTCGCCGACGAGCTCCTCCGAGCGGCCGTGACCGTACACGTCGCCGGTGTCGAAGAAGGTCACGCCCCGATCGAACGCGTGTCGCAGCATCTCGATCCCTTCCTGTTCGCTCCGATCGCCCCACCAGTCGGTGCCGACGGTCCACGCGCCGAAGCCCACCTCGCTCACCTCGACGCCGGAATCGCCGAGTTCGCGGTAGTGCATACGCACCGCTTGGTCTCGGGGGCACTTAGCGGACGTGGTTCGACAGAGCGCACACCCGATTCGTCGTTGTACTGCCAACCGACTCCATCGTCCGAGTGGTCAGTGTCGCTCAAGCGACGTCGAAACGGCGCGACTCGGTCTCGATCTCGGTGTATCGCTCGTTCGTGTGCGTGTCGGTGCGTACCGTCATCCGGCTTTCGGGGTCGTACTCGACGAACCCCGCCTCGATCAGTTCGGGGATGTCGATGTGGTGAAGTCGGATGGCTGTCCGCTTGCGCGCCTCGTCGCTGACGGTGTCGACGGGGACGTTATCGCGTGCCGCCACGACGTACGCCGCGAGCGTCCGGAGCTCGACCGGGTACGCGAACCTGCCGAGCTCCTGAAGCGCGACCCGCTGTCGGGCCGTCGTGATCGGCTCCGACTCGACCGACACTGGCTCCGCACCGTTCCCTACCGTTACGTGGCCGGCGGCTGGGGACGAGCGACCTGTCATACCTAACACTCCATTCGAAACAGGGAGCCGTCATAAAGAAATCCCATGAACTCTCCGTGTGAATAAATAGTTCACCGCACCGGTGCCGAAACGACGGAACGCTTCGGCCAAGCTCGATCGATCCCGAAAATCACTCTTCTCGTGGCTGGCTCGCTTCGCCGTCCCGCGCTCGTTCGACTGAACGAACGACGAGACCCGTTGCAGTCGGCGAGGGCGAGGCTTTTGCCCGCGGAACGAGTGGCCACGCCATGAGCCGGGCCGTGGCGATCAACGTCGGTGCCAACACCAACACCCCGGGCGTTCGCGGACCGGTCTGGGCCGACGGTCGGTTCGAGTACGTGCCGATCCCCGAAACCGAACCGGTCGCCGAGCCGGTGCCGACCTACGCGGATCTCGATCTCGCCACCGACCTCCCGGCGGACGTTCTCGACACTCCTGTGCATCTCGACCCCGAGTTCCCGGAGTACCCCTACGGCGAACGGTACAGCTACGGCGATCCACACGGGGTGAAGGCCCGCCCGCTCGCCGATCTCGCTACGGGCGATTACGCCTTCTTCTACGCGACACTCGCGACTGTGGACGAACCGGCGTCGTGGCAGGCTCCCGAGTGGGGTGCGTATCTCATCGGCGGGTTCGAACTCGCCCGTGATCCCGTGACCGGCGCGGCCTATTCCGATCTCCCGCCCGCCGACCGCGAACTCTTCGCCTCGAACGCTCACGTCAAGCGAGAGACGTTCGACGCCGAAGTCCTACTTGCCGGCGATCCCGACGGATCGGCGCTGTACGAGACGGCGCTCCCGTTGAGCGGCCGTGCGGCCGGTACCGACGCGAACCGGATCGTCACCGAGCTATCGAGCGATTCGGGCAAGGGACCGTGGTGGCGGCGGCCGCTTCGCTTCGACGCGGAAGCGACCGCGGAACTGCTTGCTATCCGCCGGAACGATCGCTTCACGGACTGTTTCTATAGGGATTAGGAACCAAAACCATACCTTGGTTTGGGGCTGTCTATATGAGCGATTTCGACCGAATGAGTGTAGCTTTCTGGAGAATTGTTTCAGGTTCAGACGGAGATTCTCGACCAAGCCGCTGATCGTCTCTCCAGTTCACCAGTCGGCAAATCGGTTCTTGGCTCAGTCTCCCAATCAGCTTGATCCCTCAGCCCGCCGAAATCAGCCGATCCGCCTTAACTATACAGTGCCTTGGTTTGCATTCTCTCTGATGACTGTCAGAAACCCTTCACAAGATACAGAGGCTGTATTCAGCAGTCCCGTTTTGGAAGAAGGGGTTATTTTCAAACCCGTTAGTGACTGTCGCTGAGGATCCCGGTAGGAAACATCATCGATTTACGCGACTCAGCCCCGCCCGGACAATGATGCTTCCCACGAACGAAGCTATCGCACCGATGACCGTCCACTCCACTGATCTTCCAGTGATGGGTTCACAGTCTCCGGCACACAGAATGGGATCTATCTGGACGATTCCGAGTCCCTGAACCAGCCATAGCATCCCGAGCAGCGCCACGATGGCACCACCGGTCATTAATCCAGCCGCTTTCGCGTTTCTCGTGTTGATATTTCGAGTCTCCATCAGAGTGGGATAGAGGCCGTGTATTCTCAGGGATGACGCCGAGCATGCACGCTATCTTTATAAGCTACCACACTATCTCATTTGCATGTTGGCGACGATAGCGCTTCATCTGAGGCACGATTCGAGGCGGGTCCGACAGTGCCACCGAGTACATGAATAATGACGATGGTGAGATATATAACCGTCATCATCGCTTTGGAAGAACACATTCGATCAAAGAACGGCCAACCGATACGGAGAGGCCTCAACGATCCGAGGGAGGTCTGGATCGATGGGGCGCTTGTTGCGACACAGGAAGCGATACAGTATCTCAATCTTCTCGATGACGGTACCGTTGTTGGGGTTGCCCGGTTTAGAGGCGATGCTAGCCGACTCGCAACGATAGAAGACGAAATCCTGAGGATTGTATCTTGTACTGTGACAGGTGGTGAGACGTGGCTGGCGTATATGCACTACGAGCCTGGCGAGGTCGAAACAGCTCTTCTCGAACGTATCGATACCGAAGCAATCAGTATTAACTGGCCGATGAGAGAGACTACTGACGGGCTGGAAGTCACGCTCTTCGGTGAGGATGCAGCCCTCCAACAATTGATCGCTGGTTTCCCTAACGAAGTGGACGTGACTCTCAAACGCGCGGGAGAGTATCAACCGGAGATGGATGACCCAACGGGGCAACTCACCGACCGCCAGAAAGAAATCCTCCGGGCAGCACTCGCCGCCGGATACTACGATATCCCTCGTCGTGCAACTCAACGTGATTTGGCTGCCGAGCTTGGACTGTCACGGGGGACGATCGGGGATCACCTTCGGCGGATCGAAGCGAAAATCATCCGATCAATAATTGTGTGAAACAAGCTCGAATTCACCTGTATCTATCTCTCCGACCACTTGCCAGACCCCGACTAGTCAGTGATCAATATGCGCTCTGTATCTTGCACGGCGATTCCAACGAATCGACAACCTGTGCTGTGGGGAACTCTGAAAACAGTACTAATCCCTGAAACTCGTTTCAAGCCGGCGGCTCACGCGGTGGCGATCGACGGGAACAGCGCGTCGAGATTCGGATCGGATTCCACGAGGCGGTACTTTCGATCCGTCCGCTCGACGACGCCGTCCGCCGCGAGGTGATCGAGGTGGGCGTACGCCTCGCCCGGTCCGTGGAGGATGTGGATACTCGAGAGATCGCCGAACAGGTGTGCGCTCACCGTCCACGCATCGGCTGGCCCCGTTTCGGCCAACACGTCGACGACTCGTCCCGTGCGCTCGCGGTGGTGGGCGGCGATCTCGCGTGCGCGGCCCGCGGGATCGTCGATCGGATCGCGGTGGCCCGGATATGCACGATCGAACTCGCCGTCGACGATCCGTTCGAGCGTCGTGAGATACCGGGCGAGCGGCCCCTCGACACGCACGTCCGCGCCGCCGACGTTCGGCGTGTAGTGTGGCAGAAGGGCGTCGCCGCTGAACAGCTCTCGGCCCTGCTCGCTGTCGAGGGCGAATCCCGAGAGGCCGGCGGCGTGCCCCGGGAGATGGATCGCTTCGAGCGTGCCCGCAGCCGTCTCGAATCGTGCGCCGTCGGTGAACGGCTCGACGGTCGGCGCGGGACCGGTCAGCTCCCCGTGGCTGTCGAGGAACGCGAGGAGTTCCTCGCGAGGATCGTCGGGTATCCCCCACTCGTCGAGCAGGTCGCGCTGGCGCTCGTTCATCACCGACCACGCCCCGTCGTCCTGCTCGACCAGCGGCGCGTCGTCGGCGTGGACGCGGACGGTCGCGCCGCCGGCGTCCTGGATCGTGCCCGCGAGGCCGACGTGGTCCTCGTGCCAGTGGGTGAGAACCACCTCGTCGACATCAGCAAAGGCGAGATCGTGTTCGGTGAGCCCTTCGGCCAACTGCTCGCGGACGTCCGGCGTGGCGACGCCCGTATCGATCAGCGTCGTCTTCGCGTCTGGCTCCGTCCCGATCACGTAGCTGTTGTTCAGCCCCTCGAACACCGCGTTACCGAGTCGAATCCGTTTCATCGCGACCGTCCCACGATCCGTTCGTCGCGCGCTCGTCGGCTCGGGTTCCGATCGTCATCGCACTCGGCCTGCATATTTCCTTTACTGCTCCCGTCCACATACCACCCGCGGTGTCGATCCACCGCACCGACTCGATCCACCGCGCCCGTCCGATCCGCCGCGCTGATCAGTCGTCGCCGGCGGCGTGGGAGGCCGAACTCGATCGCAGATCGGCCGATACCGCCGGTACGTCCTCGCTGTCGACCCCACCGGCGGCCTCGAGCTCTTCGATGCTCATCGGGAACCGCCGGAGGTCGTAGTGAATGGCGATCCCGGCTTTCGCGCCCTGGCCCATCGCCACCGGGATCTGGTTGTGGCCCGGCGTGAGGTCGCCGACCGCGAACACTCCTTCGACGGATGTCCGCCCGTGGTCGTCGACCGCGACCGTCCCGTCATCGGTGAGCTCACAACCAAGCCCCGCCGCGAGGTCGTTGTTGTACTGCGAGCCGTACATCGCGAACCCACCCTTGTACTCCCGCCGGGTTCCGTTCTCGAATTCGAACCCGCCGAGCCATTCTGGACTCTGCTCGTCCGAAAATTTGCTCTCGATCTCGCTGTCGACGATCTCGACTGGGTGCGCGCGGAGCTGGCGGTCGGTGTCGTCGGACCACTCGGGGTCGTGCCCCCGCAGCAGGAGATCGACCTCGTCGGTGAAGTTGAGCATGATCATCGCGACGTGGGCGGCCGACTCGCCGTGGCCCATCACGTACACCGACTCGTCGACGAACATGTACGCATCACAGTGGAGGCAGTAGTGGAGACCGCGGCCAGTACGAGGCAGCGGCGGGTCGGGGTGCTCATCGGAAAAGCCGGTGGCGAGCACCACGCGGTCGACCGCGAGCTCGTCCTCGCCCGTCTCGACCCGGAAATCCCGCGGCCCGTCGACACTCTCGACGTTCGTGACGACGCCGCGGCGGTACGTCGCGCCGTAGTCCTGAATCTGATCGATCGCGGCCTGGAGGAGTCCGTTGCCGCTCACGTCCTCGGTGATGCCGATGACGTTGTGGGTGTCACGCATCATCGCGGCGCGCCCGCCGCCGCGGTTGACGACCACCGTATCGTGGCCCAGACGGGTGGTGTAGAGGGCGGTCGTGAGGCCGGCCGGCCCGCCGCCGACCACCACGACATCGAAGTCGTTCTCGTCGTCCATGTGTAAAATAATAGGGTCGCGAGCCCCATAACGGGCCGGATCGCGGTCGGTGCTGCGACGCTCGATGGAGTTCTACTCGCTTGCGACCACGACCGCGCCCTTCATCCCGAGCGATCGGTGTGGGTTACAGTAGTAGGGATACACGCCCGGCGAGTCGAGCGTTTCCTCGTAGGTCACGTCCTCGCCCATCTCCGGCTGGCCGCTGTTGAGCGGGCCGTCCTCGGAGACGACGTTGTGTGTTCCCCCTTCGCCGGTCCACGTCCACGTGATCGTGGTGCCGGGCGAGACGCGGACGGCTGCTGGGCCGAACGCGAACCCGTTCTCGCCGGCACCGACAGCGATTTCGATCGCATCGGAGCCGGTCTCGTCGGCGATCGAGCCGTCGTACCCCTTCGCCTCGGCGAGATACTCGTCGACGGCTCCCGTCCCGACGGTCGTCCCCGCCGTGCCGTTCGTCGCGGACGTGTCGTTCATCCCCGCCGTTCCGTTCGTCGCCGTGGTGGCGTTTGCTCCGGTGGTACCGTTCGCTTCTCCGGTCCCGTTCGCTCCCGCGGTCCCGTTCGCGCTCGAAGCGTTGCCCGACGACCCGTTGTCGGTCGATTCGGACGTGGCTTCCCCATCGGCTGCTGTGGTTTCGTTCGTCGCGTCCCCGCCGGTGGCTGCCTCGCTGTCCGTTCCCGAGCCATCGGAGCCGTTCGACCCGCTGTCGCCGCCGGAACAGCCAGCGAGTGCTCCCGCGGCCAGCACGCCGGCCGCGCCACGGAGGACGGTTCGTCTGTCGAGGGCGTCGGTATCGGGAGTCATCAGTCGTTTCGTGTTCGTTCGTTCGGCCCAAAAGACCGCCGATTCCGTCGTCGGCCCCGAAACCGGCCGGGTTCGATACACCGAACCGAGTGCAGACGTCGGGGCGAAAAGCCGAAGCCGTCGCCGCGGCCGGGCCGCTTTAGCGGTTGGTGCGCCTCGTGTGGGTGTGAATCACTCACTGCGTCGGCAGTCGTGGTCGGGATCGAAATGACGACTTGGGTTCTCGGCGATCAGCTTACTCGCGACGTCGGCCCGCTCTCCCGCGCTGACGCCGACGAGCGGGTGCTCATGATCGAAGCCCACGCCTTCGCCCGGAAACTGCCGTACCATCCTCACAAACTCGTGCTGGTGTTCAGCGCGATGCGACAGTTCCGCGACGAACTCCGGGCCGACGGCCACGATGTCGAATACCACCAGGTGGAAACGTTCGGCGACGGACTCGACGATCACTTCGACGCCCACCCCGACGACAGCCTGGTCACGATGACACCCGCGGGACACGGCGCGGCCGACCGGCTCGAAACCCTCGTCACGGAGCGCGGCGGCGAGATCGAGTTCGTCGCCGACGAGCGATTCCTGTGTTCGATCGAACGGTTCGACGAGTGGGCGGGTGACGACGAACGCTTCCAACACGAGGGGTTCTACCGGATGCTGCGGCGCGAGACGGGCTATCTGATCGAGGACGGCGAGCCAGTCGGCGGCGAGTGGAACTACGACGAGGCGAACCGGGAGTTCCCTGGCGACGAGTACGATCCGCCCGATCCACCGCGATTCGAGCCCGACGACCTCACCGAGGAGGTCGCGGCGTGGGTCGACGAGGAGTTCGCTGGCGGCTACGACGAACCGCCCTACGGAGGGGAGTGGGCCGATCCCGGCGCGTTCGTGTGGCCGGTCACGCGCGAGGGGGCGCTCGACGCGCTCACGGATTTCGTCGAGCATCGTCTTCCGGAGTTCGGCCCGTACCAGGACGCGATGCTCGGAGAGGAGTGGGCGCTGAACCACGCGCTGCTGTCGACTTCGATGAATCTCGGTCTGCTCCACCCCCGCGAGGTCGCCGAGCGCGCGCTCGACGCTTATCGGGAGGACGACCTCCCGCTCGCGAGCGTCGAGGGGTTCCTCAGACAAGTGATCGGCTGGCGCGAGTTCATGCGTCACGTCTACCGGCGCGCGATGCCCGATCTCGCGACCGCGAACCTCCTCAATGCCGATCACACCCTTCCCAACTTCTACTGGACCGGCGACACCGAGATGGCCTGCCTCGCGGATGTCGTCGGGAGCGTTCGAGAACGGGGGTACTCCCACCACATCGAACGGCTGATGGTGCTTTCGAACTTCGCGCTGCTGTACGGCGTCCGCCCAGACGAGATCAACCGCTGGTTCCACGCGGCGTACGTCGACGCCTACCACTGGGTCACGACGCCGAACGTGGTCGGGATGGGCGTGTTCGGCAGCGATCGACTCTCGACCAAACCCTACGCCGCCTCCGCGAACTACATCGACGACATGAGCGATTACTGTGGGGACTGCCGATACGCGAAGACGAAGACGGTCGGCGAGAACGCCTGTCCGTTCAACGCGCTCTACTGGGACTTCCTGGGTCGAAACGAGGACCCGCTCCGCGAGAACCACCGGATGGGGCTCGTCTACAGCCACTGGGACGACAAAGACAGCGAGGAACGCGCGGCGATCCGGGATCGCGTCGACGGGATCCGCGAACTGGTCGAAGTCGACGACCTGTAGATCGCTGCGGGTGCAGTCCGTCCACTTATTTTCCCCGGCCACAGACCGGCGGCCGAACAGCACGATGGGATCCTCGACCACCGTTCGAACCGATGGCGGAGCGTCGACCGACGCCCTCGAAAAGCGCGTCGTCGTGAACCCCGAGAGCGGGTCGGGCGACCATCTCGATTCGGTCTACCGCCTCGCCAACGAGCGTGGCTACACCGTGTGCGAGACGGACAGGGCAGGACACGCTGTCGATCTCGCTCACGAGGCCGCGGCCGAGGGCGTCGACGTGCTCGGCGCGTGCGGCGGCGACGGCACCCTGAAGGAGGTGATCGAGGGGCTCGTGGCGGCCGAAGCGCTCGACGACGTTCGCCTCGGTGTGCTCCCCGCGGGCACGGCGAACATCGTGGCGACCGATCTCGGGATCGAGGAGATCGAACACGGGTTCGCGATGCTCGATGAAGGCGCGGTCCGCGCGCTCGATCTCGGTGTCGCCGACGGCGAACCGTTCGTGAAGTCCTGCGTCGCGGGGCTGACCGCCGACGCGAGCGCTGCGACCACCTCCGACGTCAAAGAACGGTTCGGCCCGCTCGCGTTCGTCATCACGGGCGTCCAGCAGGCGGCGACGTTCGACCCGCTCGACGTGGCGATCGAGGCGGTCGCCGACGGCGAGACGTGGTCGTGGTCGGGCGAAGCGCTCTGCGTGCTGGTGGGGAACTCCCGGCGGTTCACCAACCGCATCGGCCAGGCGAACGTTGAGGATGGGCTGTTCGACGTCACCGTGATCGAGGAAATGCCACAGAGCGACCGCGTCACGGAGGCGATCGCCCAGCAGCTCCTCGGCCGAGACACCGAACACGTCGATCGGCTCTTCGCCCGACGACTCCAGATCGTGGGCTGCGACCGCTCGATCGACTTCAGTCTCGACGGCGAGATCAGCACCCACGACGAACTCGACCTCCAGGTCCGGCCAGGCGCGCTCTCGATGGCCGTCGGTCCGGAGTACGACCCCGATCCGACCGACTGAACGCCGTGTGAGGGATCTGTCCGAAAAAGTGTCAGTTTAGTCTCGTGTGTGGCGTCGTTACGATGCCATCCGTCGGCAGGACTCGACGCAGTCACGGAGAACGTCCGCGCAGGCCTGGCAGTGGTCGTGATCGTGACTCTCGCACTCGTCGGCACAGGCCTCACAGACGTCCGCGCAGGTCGCGGCCAGATCCTCGCTGTACGCCGAATCACGCGCCATCAGTCGTGCATGGAGCGACGCGATGTCCGCGACGTCTCGACAGAGTCTGATACACTCCGCCATCTCCTCGCCGTGACTCGCACACTCGTCGGCACACCACTCACAGACCTGTGCGGATTCGAGGCAGTTGTCGAGACACTCGCGCGCGTCGTCGTCGAGGTGGTCGATCTCTTGGAGCGCCATTGCAGGCTTTTCTTCGGGAGGACGGCTTTCGTCCGTTGTGGCTAACGAACCGAAGTCGATGATCTGATGTGAGGGGGTCTGTCGCTGGTCATCCCCCTCGCCCCCGGCGGTTTGGTCTCGAAGGCAGAATCCACGTAACTTCGGAGGCCCTACCGCACACATGGCTATCGTCGACGGTCTCGTCGAGGCGGGACGGTTCGTCGCCGAGATGACGTGGAAGACGTGGTGGGCGCTCGTGCTCGGCTTCACGATCGCGGGTGCGGTCCAGGCGTTCGTGACCGAGGAGCGAATGACCGATCTCCTCGGCGGGCGGGGCCTGCGCGCGCTCGGCCTCGGCTCGTTTTTCGGCTTCCTCTCGTCGAGCTGTTCGTTCGGCGCGGTCGCCACCACGAAATCGATCTTCAAGAAAGGAGCCTCGCCGGAGGCTTCCTTCGGGGCCTTCCAGTTCGCGAGTACGAACCTCGTGATCGAGATCGGGCTCGTGATGTGGATCCTCTTGGGCTGGCAGTTCGTCGCCGCCGACGTGTTCGGCGGCATTCTGATGATCCTGTTGCTCGCGGGGATCACGAAGTACGTCGTCCCCGACGAGTGGTTCGCGGCCGCGCGCGAGAACCTCGGCGACGAGGGAGCCCGCGATCCGGTCTGTGGGATGGAGGTCGATCCCGAGGAAGAGGACACCTACTCGGTCGAGACCGACGACGGAACCGAGTACTTCTGCTCACAGTCGTGCAAGGAGACCTATCGGAATCGCGACACCGACGACACGTGGCGGGACAAGCTCTTGACCAGGGAGGGCTGGAAGAACGCCTTCCGGAACGCGATCGGCGAGTGGGACATGCTCTGGAAGGACATCGCGGCGGGCTTTGTGGTCGCGGCGCTGATCGCGGCGTTCGTCCCGGAGTCGTTCTGGACTGGCCTGTTCTCGCTCGCGCCCGAGGGCACGTTCGCGTGGGTAGCGCTGGGCAGCGTGATCGGTGTCGCCGTCGGCGTGCTGACGTTCGTCTGCTCGGTGGCGAACATTCCCTTCGCGGTGGTGCTCTGGAACGCCGGGATCCCCTTCGGCGGTGTGATGAGTTTCATCTTCGCCGACCTGATCGTCCCCCATATCGTGAACATGTACCGGAAGTACTACGGCGCGCGCCTCGCCGCCGTGCTGTTCGTTTCGATCTTCACGCTCGCGGCGGTCTCGGGGGTCGTGATCCACTACACGTGGGCCACCGTGGGGCTGATCCCGCAGCCAGGCAGCGCCGGTGGGACGGCCCCGAGCGGGTACGCCACGATCTTGAACGTCGTCTTCTCCGCCGTGTTCCTCGCGGAGATCTACGTCACCTTCTTCGAGTCGAGCGGCGGCGACGAGGGGACGATGGCACACGCGGACTGAAGGCTGCTTCGGGAGATTCAGTCCGCCGCACCCTCGCGGAGCGATTCGTAGCGCTCGGTGAACTGCGACTCACACGACGGACAGCAGAAGTGGTACAGCTCGTCGTCGAGTCGCGCCGTCGTCCCCTCCTCGTCGACGGTGTTGTCACATTCGACGCATTCGGGCGCGAACACTGCGTCGCCGATCCGTGGCGTCCACGACGTGCTCGACAGCGGCCGGACGTCGTACTCTCGTACTGTGTCGAGGTCGATCGTCTCGACGAGGAGGTCGCGAACGTCACGGCCGTCGAGCGTGGCGTCGAAGACGATCCGTGCGTCGGCGGTGGTAAAGACGTGCTCGACCGGCGTCGCGGCCTCGATAGCCGCCCGGACGTCGTCGAGCGTCGCGGGCCGAACGCGTAGCTCGACGAGGACGTGGCGTCCGGCGTCGAGCAGCGATCGATCGAGGTCGAGCGTGAACCCGCGGATGACGCCGAGCTCGCGGAGCCGGTCGACCCGATCGGAGACCGCCGGTGGCGAGAGATCGACTCGGTCGGCGATCTCGCGGTAGGGCCGACGGGCGTCGTCGGTGAGAAGGTCGAGGATCTCGCGGTCGGTGTCGTCGAGGCCGCGCATACCGTCCGCAGGCCCGGCGCGGCAAAGGCCCTTCCGGCGTTCGGCACGTCAGCTACCCACGAGTGACAGTAAGCAAGCGGAAGCCTCACCGACTTCCGTCGTGGGTCCGAGCGCCACTGGCGGCTACATGGCTGGGTCTCAACCGTCTTCAAGCTCCTCGGCGGCCCGAAGCAACATCCCGCGCCACGTCAACCCGTGGTCGTTCTTCACACGTGAGAGGCGTTCGTACTCCGATTCGTCCGGCACTTCGATGTTGATATACTTCGACACGTTTTCTATGGGAAACCATAGGTTTATCTTAGTTCCGGTCGTGACTGCATCCCGTGAGACGGACCAACACGTTCGAAGTGGTTCCGATGTCCGAGACGGACGAGGAGTTACTTCGCCGCGTGATGGATGCGACCGCTTCGCTGTGGAACGAACTCACCTACGAACGCCGCCAACAACTCTTCGACGGCGAAACGGTGTGGGAGACCGAAGACTATCGCAAGCGATACATCGGTGTTCTCGGCTCCGCATCGGCACAGCAAGCCATTCGAAAGAACGACCAAGCGTGGAAAGGCTTCTTCGATTCGGACGAACCCGACAAAGGCTTGCCCGGCTACTGGGGCAACGAGGACGAAGGGCGTGAACTCCGCTGGTACGGTCGAAACGATCAATACACGATTCAGTGGGGCGACCGCTCGCGTCTCGAAATCCCAGTCGGCAAAGATCTCAAGGACGAGTATGGTCTGTCCGGGCGGCTCCGCTTGGAAGTGCGCGGCGAACCACGGTGGGACGGCAAGCAGTGCCAGTTAGAGATACAGTACGACGAGCAACGCGGCCAGTTCAGGGCCTATCAGCCGGTCGAGGTAGCGGATCTTCACCCTCGACTCGGAACACCAGTAGCCGACGAATCGGCTGCTCTGGACATCGGCGCGAACAATCTCGTCGCCTGTACGACCACAACTGGCGAGCAGTACCTGTACGCCGCACGCGACCAATTCGAGCGGTTTCGTTCGACCACTCAAGAGATTGCACGCCTGCAATCGAAGCTCCGCGACGGAAGGTACACGTCGAAGCGCATCCGGCGACTGTACCGGCAGCGGACCATGAGACGCGACCATATGCAGGACGCACTTGCGCGAGACCTCATGCAACGGTTGCACGAACAGGGCGTTTCGACGGTGTATGTTGGTGCGCTCACCGACATCCTCGAAACGCACTGGTCGGTAGAGTCGAACGCCAAGACGCACAACTTCTGGGCGTTCGGAGCGTTCATCGACCGACTTGAAACTACCGCCGAGGAGTTCGGCATCGGAGTAGTCGAACGTTCCGAAGCGTGGACTTCCCAAGAGTGTCCGCAGTGTGGTGCGACGGAACGGACTACACGCCACCGCGACACGCTCACTTGCGAATGCGGCTTCGAGGGACACGCAGATTTGGTCGCGTCAAAAACGTTCCTTCAGCGACAGACGACGGTAGCAAGGCCGATGGCACGGCCCGTGCGATACGAGTGGAACGACCACGAATGGTCGGGGATGTCACACCCTCACGAAAGTTCCAAAGTAGCGCGCACAAACCCGCAAGTTGCCCCCGTGGGGGAGGGCGCTAATGCCCGACGAGACCCCACCGGAGGAATCCCACGACTTTAGTCGTGTGGTGGATGTCAAGCGGGAGCAGGTTCATCGTTTCGAGCACCAGGCTGTCGTGGGAGTCGAACGTGTCCTCGTTCGCCTCGTCGATGAGGTCGCCGAAGTTCACCTCGCCGTCCGCTAGGAGAACGGTCGTTTCACCCAGTTGATCGACGACGGCCTCGCGTGACACCGGATACTCTAACTCAGCGGGAACGGGTGCGATCCGTCCGAGTTTCACCGCTTGAGACATGCCATCGATACGGCGGCAGTTGGCTTAACCGTGCTGTGTGTGTCTGTAGGCCACGAACCTGACCCCGAGATCGAGGGTCTCCTCGCTGGTGGGGCCTGGACCGGGTTCGACGACGTTTCACGAGTACACGTTCGTGGGTGGGATCGGTCACGCAGCGATCAGCGCCACGCCGGTGACGGCGATCACGGCAGCACCGAGCCGGGAACGAAGACGCTCCTCGTGGAGCACGACACCACCCAGAAGAACCGCCACTATCGCCTGTGTGTTGATGATCGGCGAGGCGATGCTCGCCGGGGCGACATCGAACGCGAGGGCGGTGAGATGCTCGCCGACGACGGCGAACAGCGCGGTCGCGACGAACTTCGGCGCGTCACGCCGCGTGCCCTCCGGCCAGGATCGTATCGCGACGGGGGCCACGAGGAGGGCCATCCCTCCGAACAGTCCGAGCACCCACACCCGCGGTGGGATCGTGAACTCCTGGAGGATGACCCGTCGAGACACGTCGACGATCCCGAACAACATCGCACTCAGCAGGGCGAACTGCGCCGGTCGGTACGTCACCGTCTTCCGGAGCGGCACGAGCAACCCACCGCCGCGGTAGTTCATGAGGTAGACCGCGAACGTCGCTATCACGACGCCCGCGATCTGGACGGGCGAGAGATGCTCGCCGAGGAGCACGATTTCGAGTGGCAGGACGAAGACGGGAACGATCTTGCTCACCGGGGCGACGTAGGAGACGTCGCCGACCGCGAGTGCACGAAACATCGAGCCAGTCGCGAGCGCGGTGACCCCGATGACACCCAGCATGAACAGCCACGCGGTCGGCTCCAGCGATCCGGGCAGTAGCGGCGCGTTCGATGGAGTAGTCAGGACGGCGACTGGAAGGTACCAGCAGAACGCCGCGACGTTGATTCCCACGAGGATCACCGAGGCGGGGTAGCCAGCGAAGTACGACTTGATGACGAACAGGTAGCCACCCCAGACGAACGCCGCAAGTACGGCGAAGGCAACTCCCGGGCCACCGAAACCACCGATCATACCATATGTTCGATCGGCGGGGGCGTCCGCCTTCCCGTTTGCGAAGCGTGCCGATCGGTGTTGCGAGCGGGAGCGATCCGATCGGCCGCAGCCCGATTCACTCGTCCGTTTCGGGGGCACTCCGTCCGAGCGTGTGGAACTCCTCGTTCGGGCGGATGTCGGCGAACGTCGACATCCGGTTCGAGAGGTTGAAGAAGGCGGTCACGCTGGCGATGTCCCACGCCGCTTTCTCGGAAAAGCCCACCTCACGGAGCCGGTCTACGTCGCTCGAATCGATAGTGCCAGGGGATTCGGTGAGCTTCACCGCGACGTCGAGCATCGTGCGATGGGCCTCATTGAGATCCGCGGCACGGTGGTTGGCGGCGAGCTGATCGGCGAGTAGCGGATCGTCGGCGTAGATCCGTAGGAGCGCGCCGTGAGCGACGATGCAGTAGTAGCAGTCGTTCGCACCGCTGACCGCGACCACGATCATCTCGATCTCCTCGCGTTCGAGGGCCGTGTGCTCGACCAGCGCGTCGTGGTAGGCGAAGAAGGCCCGGAAGTGAGAGGGACGATACCCGAACGCCTGGAAGACGTTGGGGGTGAACCCGGCGTCTTCGGTTTCCTCGGCGATCCGTTCTTGGAGGTCGTCCGGGAGCTCCTCGACAGCGGGTGTCTCGAACTCGCGCATGGGATCGACCATGCCACACGGGCGGCGCGCTGGCGTTTAGCTGTTGTGCTGGTATCGTCCGGTGCCGGTCTGTCCGGCGGGCGTCGATCGGTGGCTTACTGGCCGGCGAACCACCGGTTGAACAGGAACAGTGCAGCGTAGCCGACGAGACCGACGACGAAGACGGTCGCGGGGATGACGAACGGTCCGAACGTTCGAAACAACACCTCCACGATCGTCTCGAACGCCGCCACCAGGCCAGCCATAGCGCGTCTTCGATGGCGGGTGGGTTAACTTCAGCCCTTGAGGAATCTGAGACGAGGAGGAAGCCCGCGCCTACGTTAATCACAGGCGCAGAGCCTCGCCCTTCAGAGCGGGGTACGCNGGGTTAACTTCAGCCCTTGAGGAATCTGAGACGAGGAGGAAGCCCGCGCCTACGTTAATCACAGGCGCAGAGCCTCGCCCTTCAGAGCGGGGTACGCACCGTAAACTGTGTCGTGGAAGGCCATAACCACCGAGAACAACTATTTCGCCTGGAAGGAGTGCCACCGTGTACGAAACGCTTACTACCATTCCGCGCCACAGTCTACATGGATGGTAAAGAGCACCCGTCACGCGACTTACGAACTCTATTACCATATAGTATTCATCCCGAAGTCTCGCAGAATCGAAGATTCTGCGGACATCGCGGAACAGGGTTCCGCTCAGTACCGGGAGTCGCGTCTGACGGGAGAGACGCCACAGCGTCTCGACTCCATCTTCGCCGAGATTTGCAACGAGAAAGGCATCGAACTCATCGAGTCCGAGGTTCGCCCCGACCACGTTCACCTGTTCGTCGGCAGCCCGCCGAAGAACGCGCCGTCACTGTTGGTGAACTGGCTCAAAGGAATCTCGGCGCGCTGGTACAACCAGCGCTTCGAGGACCGAATCAAGTGGACTCGTTCGTACTATGTCGGCAGCTCCGGCAGCGTTCTGAAAGAGACCATCGAGCAGTACATCGAGGAACAGGGGTCCTAGATGCAACGGACCAACACCTTCGATGTGGTTCCACAAACCGACGCCGACGAAGAACTNGACCATCGAGCAGTACATCGAGGAACAGGGGTCCTAGATGCAACGGACCAACACCTTCGATGTGGTTCCACAAACCGACGCCGACGAAGAACTGCTTCGTCGGCTGTTGGATGCTTCGGCGTCTCTATGGAACGAAGTCAATTACGAGCGCCGCCGGAACCGCGAAGATCCCGACGAGGACGTGTTCGACACGTCCGAGTACCGTGGTCGGTACGGCGGCGTTCTCGGTGCTTCGACCGTACAGCAAATCGAACGGAAGAACGCCGAAGCGTGGCGGTCGTACTTCNTTCAGCCTGTCCGCGACTGTTCTCCGCAGGCATCACCACTGGCCGACGAAACGGCCGCTCTGGATATCGGCGCGAACAATCTCGTCGCGTGTACGACCACGACCGGAAAACAGTTTCTGTACGAAGGACGCGACCTGTTCGGACGTTTCGCAGAAACGACCGAACGAATCGCCGAGTACCAATCGCTGCTGGATGAAGACAGGTACAGCAGCAACCGGATTCGTCGGCTGTATCGAAAGNAGTACCGTGGTCGGTACGGCGGCGTTCTCGGTGCTTCGACCGTACAGCAAATCGAACGGAAGAACGCCGAAGCGTGGCGGTCGTACTTCACGCTCAAGAAGAAGGGCGAGCGCGCTCGCCCGCCCGGATTCTGGGGCAACCGCGACGAGGGACGCGAGCTTCGGACGTACATTCGCAACACGTCGTACTCGATTCAGTGGGGCGAACGGTCCCGTCTCGACATCCTCGTGGGTTCGGACCTGAAAGACGAATACGGCCTCGGNCAGAAACGACCGAACGAATCGCCGAGTACCAATCGCTGCTGGATGAAGACAGGTACAGCAGCAACCGGATTCGTCGGCTGTATCGAAAGCGAACGAAGCGTCGGAACCACGCACAGGACGCTCTCGTCCGCGACCTCATCGAACGGTTGCACGAACAGGGTGTCTCAAAAGTGTACGTCGGTGCGCTCACCGACGTACTCGAAACGTCGTGGTCGGTAACGGCGAACCAGAAGACGCACAACTTCTGGGCGTTCCGGCAGTTCGTGAACC
>NZ_AOME01000016.1:62070-62559 GCF_000336935.1 Halococcus salifodinae DSM 8989
TGCGCTCACCGACGTACTCGAAACGTCGTGGTCGGTAACGGCGAACCAGAAGACGCACAACTTCTGGGCGTTCCGGCAGTTCGTGAACCGCCTCGCGTGTGTTTGCGAGGAATACGGGATGGAACTTGAAGCCGACGGCGAAGAATGGACTTCGCAGGAATGTCCGCATTGTGGCGAACGCGACGAGACAGTCCGCCACAAGGACACGCTAACGTGTCCGTGTGGCTTCGACGGCCACGCGGACCTCGCGGCGTCATGGACGTNGACTGTTCTCCGCAGGCATCACCACTGGCCGACGAAACGGCCGCTCTGGATATCGGCGCGAACAATCTCGTCGCGTGTACGACCACGACCGGAAAACAGTATCTGTACGAAGGACGCGACCTGTTCGGACGTTTCACAGAAACGACCGAACGAATCGCCGAGTACCAATCGCTGCTGGATGAAGACAGGTACAGCAGCAACCGGATTCGTCGGCTGTATCGAAAG
>NZ_AOME01000017.1:0-259 GCF_000336935.1 Halococcus salifodinae DSM 8989
GATTTGGGTCATAGGCAACTGAAGTCTCCCGCTTCAACGCCTTCGATTTAGCGACTCACCCTGCCGCCGTCTAGTGATTCAACAGAGCCCCCCTAACACCTTTCCGTCCTCACGTCAATCAGTGACATGGGGGCGCGCTACAACCTGGGTGCTTGTCATGGATCGCTCGCGCTCCACACCGCCACCATCACCTTTCCCGAATATTTCGACCACATCCGTCACGGGACACTCTCATCTGGTAGATCAAGCCTGTTTGTAG
>NZ_AOME01000017.1:265-13408 GCF_000336935.1 Halococcus salifodinae DSM 8989
CACTCGACAGAGGCTCATCTCGATCCGATCGAGTGCCTTACACAACGTCGACGGCGCAGGGAGATCGGCCGCGTCGAGGCCGATCTCCCGGATTATTTGCGGCATCTCCTTCAATAGGTCGATGGTCATGCGGTAGGACGTATCGAGGTAAATCCGGAGGCAGTGGAGGGAAACGAGGGCGGAGTCGGCGAATCCGCCGCCACCGTTCGGGGCGGCGGATTCGTTGCCATCGCCAGTAACCCTTTCAGCAACCGGTACAATTTCCTCGGTGAAGCGGGAGATTTGGGTCATAGGCAACTGAAGTCTCCCGCTTCAACGCCTTCGATTTAGCGACTCNCCACCACTGAAACAGCAGAGACAGAGACAGTAACTCCGACCACTACAGAAACCGAATCGAGCACCGAGACAGCCACGGAGTCACCGACAGCCACAGAGACGACTGAAGCAGAAGGGACAGCTACATCAACGGAAACCTCAACGGCAGCAGATACTCCACAGTCGACAACTACCACGTCAACTCAAACGCCGACCGAAGCCACAACAGCAACTGATACGGCAACTTCAACGGACTCAGCAGCTGAATCCGAGACTGAGACTGATACCGAGACCGAGACATCAACTCCTGAATCAACCGACACGTCAACACCCACTGAAACATCCGAACCAACTGAGACAGCCACAGAAACCGACACACCAACCGAANACTCCTGAATCAACCGACACGTCAACACCCACTGAAACATCCGAACCAACTGAGACAGCCACAGAAACCGACACACCAACCGAAACGCCCGAATCAACCGAGACACCAACTGAAACGTCTACTCCGACGGAAACATCCACCCCGACGGAGACACCAGAACCTACCGAAACCCCACCGGAACCACCAACAGTTACTCCGGACCCGACAGAGACGCCGACACCGACCACAACTGAAACGTCCACTCCAACGGAAACGCCTACTGAAACGCCGCCTGAACCGCCGACAGAGACGCCGGACCCGACAGAAACACCGGAACCCCCTGAAACCAACACACCGACTCAAACGCCAGAACCTACCGAGACACCAGAATCTACCGAGACGCCACCTGAGCCACCAACCGATGGCTCTGACGACGATGCTGACAATGGAAACGAAGACTCGACTCCAAACGAAGCGGCGAGCGCAGATGACACTGAGACGAATTCTTCTACATCAGCAGCCAGCACTCCGGGAACGAACGGGACACAAGAGGGAAGCAACGAATCAGCAAATGCCAGTCTGATCGCTGGCCCCCACAAGTCGATATACCGATAAGCCACTGAAATACATTTACCGTCGGGAGATTTTAGATTGTAGTTCAGATTAACCGATAGAAAGCAGAGAGCAGTGTCACCGGATCTCGTTTGTCTCCTCCAGAGGGGTGGAAAACCCATGCCCTACCTCGACGACACCTACACCAAACCCGTTCTCGACTCGCTCACCGACGTTCGTCAGCAGACTGGCCACGGCTGGTCGCGCGTGTTTCGCGATTGGATCGATATCGTCTTCACGAGCCTCCAACGCGACGACGACAGCCACGACGAGATGGTCGATCGATACGAGAGCGATTTCGGCGAAGAGACGACGCAGACTGCTTTCGAGGCATATTCGGAAGGGTTCGCCAACTTGCTCGCAGCGATGGAAAAGACCGACGCCGACGTACTCGGATGTTTGTACCAGGAATACGGCGCTCCATCCGAAGAAAACGGACAGCACTTCACGCCACCGCCCACTGCACGATTGCTCGGTGGAATGATGCTCCCCACCGATGAGAAAATCGAGAGCACAACTCCAGACGACCCGCTCACTATCCATGATCCTACCTGCGGGAGTGGCAGTCTCCTTGTCGGTGCAGGCCAACGCCTCGAAGAACTCGCTGACTCTCCATACGCCGCACTGTTCTTCGGACAGGACATCGACATCAGGTGTGCCAAGATGACCGCGATCAATTTCGCTATCCGAGGACTTCCTGGGTTTGCGATTCATGGTGATTCGCTCAAAGCCGATCCGATGGCCGCGTGGAAGGTCAGGCCCTCGAAAGGGCTGATGGGTGCGCCGAGCCAGGAATGTGAGCCTCCACAATTCCTGTCCACATCGGGAGATGAGGCCGCTGACGGTTCGACACCGCCCACAGCGACAGATGGCGCGGACGAGGCTGGAGAACGGAATGTCCAGGTCGACGTGGACGTGGAGCTGGATACGCAGCAGACCCAGTTCGCTGCATTCACCGACGGTGATAGCGGCGCTGACCAGTGAAGACAGCTCAATTTCTCACTCGGTGTGGGGAGTGTCCGAATTCAGGCATTTTCCCATGTCCAGATCCCATCCACCAGCACCAGCAACTGGCACCACATCAGAGCAAACAGACTCGCGGGCAGTTGGGAACGGTGACAACATTGCCGCCGCCCGTCAAGCGGACTACGTCGCGTTTCTCCACCGCCATCCGTTCGCCACCGACGCCTACGATCTCGGCTTTCTCCCCGGCATCCGCGAGGACTACTCACTTCAGATCGACGACTTCGCAAACGTCGAAACGCCCGTTCTGATGGTTGATAACGATTTTCATGACCCCGATATCGACCGATACGTTGCATGCATCCGAGAACTCCCCGAGCAGCCGTGGGTGTGTGTTCTCGGCGATGCTACGACGCCTGAGCAGGCTTATGAATATACACGGCTCGCCCGATCGCTCGTCAACGAGTTTCCCACCACCGAGTTCGTGATCGTCCCGAAGTGTCCCGAGGCGTTCGAAATCATCGACGAGCAGTTCGTTCTCGGCTATCCGATGGGATACTCAGACATCCAGGCGACCGATATCAGTACCATGAGCGATTGGCGGGGGCGGCGCATCCACCTGCTCGGCGCGAGCCCGCCCAAGCAATTCGAGGTGATAGAGCAACTGACGCAGCCGACGATCACGGGTGATCCACCTGCGGATATCGTCGATCTTGACTGGAATGGCCCGCAACGCGTCGCGTATCTCGGCGAATACTGGAGCCGCGAGGGCTGGCAGTCCGCCGATCACCTCTCGATCCGAGCGACAGTTAGAAAGAGCCTCCACGAGATGCGAAAGTTCTGGCAAGAACGCGGAGTCTGGCCGACCGATACGCCAATAGAGAGTGTCGGAGCAGCTGTGCACGAACCGGACGACCCAGTGTTCACAGCCACTGGTGAGTCGATTCGAGAGTACGAGATGCTCGAAGACGCGATTATTGTTGAATATGGGAACGGTCAGACACTCGCATATCAATCTGAAACCGAACGCGCATACGTCGAATATCACTCTGAAACCCTGACTACATGATATCAAATTTGCTTGTCAAATACACTTGATCAGTGTGGAAGATTCAGTGGAGAGTCGCCTCTATCGATTTGTTGTGAGATGAAAACCCATGCTGTGTAGGCCCACCTCTATCGACTTGTTCTTGTTGTCAAGTTAGCCGGGTTGTCGACAACACCCTCACCCCTATCGATTTGTTCAAGGGACGATCTACTGATTGATCTGTGCGTTCACAACAGAGCGGAGCTCATCATCGTGGACGTCATCAAGCCGTGAATCTTCCCGAAGCGTCTCAATGATAGTCTCCGGATTCTCACCAAACGTAAACTCGAGGTAGCTTCCCGAATGTGGTCCCTGACTCTTCCGTTCAGTCTCGACCAACGAATACGTCGTGAGCTCCTTCATTTTATTCACGTACGTCTCCTGATGGTATTGTTCGGAATCAAGGGTGTCCGTCAGGTACTGATATACTCTGTATCCGGGCGGGCTTTTCGCTGCACCCGTTCCGGTTTCACGAGCAACAGCTGCAGTCGCAAAGAGACAGAGTTTTTTCTGCGTGCTAATACCACGAGTTACCTCTAACACGCGATTTTTCTCAACTTTATCTTGAGCTTCACGAACGTGTTGCTCACGAACTTCATCGGCGTTTGTTTTTTCAGCGATCGATCCCGCTGTTCGCATCAGGTCGATTGCTTTCCGGGCGTCTCCGTTGGTTTGTGCGGCAAAGGCTGCTGCGAGTGGGATGACGTCGCCACTAAGAGTATCCTCATGGAAAGCATCTTTCCGAGCGCGAAGGATCTCTCGGAGCTGGGTAGCGTCGTAGTCACTGAAGTGAACGTCCTCAGGCGTGAACGAACTAAGTGCTCGACTGCCCACGTTCTCCATCATCTTCGTATCGTTAGTGATGGCAGTCACGGAAACTTGTGCAGTGATATCGTCGGTGCTACCAGCACGAGAAAGCTGATAGAGAAGCCGGGAGAAGGCTGGTTCATCCTTATCTCGACGACCGACGAGCATGTCGAGTTCATCGAGGATGAAAACCACTGTATCATAGTGTTCGTTGATGAGGCGGTAGAGTTCGCGCCATTTTTTCTTGTTTGGGACGCCATGCTCTGGAACTTCGACAGTCGTACCGATATCATTCGCCACCTTTCGGGCGAGCTCGTAGACGGCTGACCCGATGGTCCCAACGTTCTGGCAGTTCATTTGGATAACGCCGAACCGAATATTTCGACTTTCGCAAAGTTCGACGATATTCTCACAGACAGCATTAATGATGAGGGATTTTCCAGTCCCAGAAGGTCCATACAGGAGGAGGTTTGGCGGTCGTTCGTTACTAATCGCGACGCGAAGGTGTTGGGTGATGCTTGTGAGCTGGGTGTCGCGACCAACAATACGATCTTCAGCGACGATCTCGTTCGGTTCGAGGAGAGATCGGTTCTTGATGAGACTTGCGGCTTCCTCTTGCTCAAGGATGAGATCTTTAATGGAACCCGTGGACTCGGGAGTATCCTCGGAACCGGGACCCGTGGGCATACCCCACCCCACTCTATCAGGATACTAAAAAGTTCCTCTGTCGATTTCTTTTCTACTGCAATAACGGTCAAAAGCAGAGTTATGGCGGGGTATAGCATTCTCTTTGTTGACCTCCGACGATTTGTTAGGATGCTTCCCTAGTCCGACTCAAGGAGTATTCAGAACACCCTCTCACCTCTATCGATTTGTTCTATCCACAAAGGAAGGGGGTAGTGACATCCTCCCCACCCTACCGCTCGCCTGACGGCTCGCGCTTGAGGGTGGGGCTTCCTGTTTCCGCGACGTGGTTTGCAGCGACCAGCTGAAACGCGGTCGCCGTAGGGACCACGGTCTCCGCAGGCGTCGATTCGGCACTGCCCGTGCCTATATTCAGTTTGTCGAGACCACGCTGGAGGACGTTCCACGCGGCGTTTTCGTCCCGGTCGGCCTCGAACCCACACGCCGGACATGAATGCTCGCGGACCCACAACGGTTTGTCCGTCGAAACGCCGCATCGAGCGCACTCTTTGGTCGTTCCGGCAGGTTCGACCGCCACGAAGTGCGTACCTTCGCGTTCGCACTTCCACTTCAGGAGTTTGCGGAACGTCGCCCACGCCGCACTCGCACGGTTGTGCGAGTTCGACGGGAGTTCCAGCAACCCCTTCGCGTCCAACTTTTCGACCGCCACGAGGTCATAGGTCTTCGCGTACCACGTCGAGAGTTTGTGGAGAAAGTCGCGGCGCTTTCGCTTGATGTCGGCGTAGCGGCGTGCAACCTTCTGTTGCTGTTCGCGGTGGTTGTTCGAGCCGTGTTCCTTGCGGGAGAGAACACGCTGTTCGTGTTCCAGCCGCTCTTCTTCGGCGGAGAGGTCCACCGACCCGACGGCGTGACCGTCGGTGTCGTGGGCGTATTTCAGGATACCCACGTCGATACCGACGACGTTCTCCGGTTCGTCGGGTTTCGGTGGGGCGCTCTCGTTCGTTTCGAGTTGGAGCGAGGCGTACCAGCGTCCGGTCGTTTCGCGCTTGACGACGACGCCTTTCATGGTGGCGTCGTCGGGCAACTCGCGGTGAGCAACCACGGGTACATTGCCAATCTTGTTGAGGTATAATCGGTCGCGGCCACTCGTTTTCTTGAGTTCGAAGCCGGACTGGTTGTATTCGAAAGAGTGATAGTACCCGTTTCCCTTCCACTTGAGTTTGCCTACGTCGTGGCCTTTGTCCTTCTTTTTCTTGAGATTCGACCGGGCGGTGTAGAGCCGGTCTACGACCTTTTGCAGGACTTTCGAGTTGACCTGCTGAAGGTCAGTCCACCACTGCTTGAGGTCGGGAAGGCGGTTCTGTTCGGAGAACGACGACGATATGTCGTCATTCCGATTCATCCGATGCAGGAAGTGATTGTAGACTTGCCTACAAGTGTCCAGCGTCCACGCTAACCGATCTCGTTGAGCGGGCGTGGGGTTGAGCCGGAACCTGTAGGCGAACTCCATGATGGGTTGGGATTACTCGTCGTCTGAATCGGTGTCAGGTTCGCTGACGCGAACCACTTTCACGTCCGCGCCGAGCCACCGTTTCGGAACGAGAACGTAGGCACCGTTGCCGGTGGGTTTCGCCTCGCCGTCGTGGACTTCGTGGCCTTCGATATCGAACCGATCCATCAACTATGTTTAGACTTCGTTTGGACTTAAGTATATCGGTCGTGGTCCAGTCAGCCGACAGGCCGACACTGCGGAAGACAAGATGATGACGGCGGGCGTATCCCCTCCCTACTGTGCTCCTTGTCCGCCGTTCGGTGGACTGCGGTGATCGTTGAGGAAGGGGCATTATCCGCCTGCACCGCCGGTAAACCATCTCAGGATCAATCTCTAATGCACTTGGCCTGCTTTGCCTGTTAACCTGTGTACTGATTTCTTCTCTTCCTTCCTAGTTCTAGGTGATGATTAGCTAGAGGAGACACACCCCTATCGATTTGTTCAAACGTCACTCTACCATCTTATTTCCTTAATTGATTATCTAATATCTAATGGTAATAATTGAAGATGTTATATATCGACATGCTTTCCTTCTCCGGTCTTAGTGAACTATCTCGGATTCGAACCCCAAGGTACTCGCCCTATTCATCTGTAGAGCTGAGAATTGTTTCTTCGTTCTTTTCTGATTCTAGATGGTAGTAGACTAGAAGAGACACACCTCTATCGATTTGTTCCTTTCCAGGGTAGCTGCCTGACTTTGGCAGTATTAGCTGAATTGTAGGGCTAATCCCTCATCCTCAACGAGCACCTTCGTTCGCCTCCACTCCCCATACACCCCCTATTTCGTCGGAACAAATCGATAGAGGTGCGAGGGTGGTTCCGGGTGAACGAACCCCGCGGTCAAGCCGCGGGGCTTCCTGTTTCGACGACGCGCTGTGCATTCGCCCGAACCGAGGCGAACGTAGGGAGCGCAGTCTGCACAGGCGTTGATTCGGAGCGTCCCGCCCCTATCTGACCGTCTGAAACGAATTTGTCGAGTCCTCGGTCAAGGACGTTCTTCGCCGCGTTCAAGTCGCGGTTTTCCTCGTGCCCGCATGCCGGGCACAAGTGTTCCCGTATCCAGATTGGTTTTATGTCGGAATTACCGGCGCGGTGGCTGGCGAAACGATTCAACGGTACATTGAGCGGACGGCCCACGAGTAAGAGTTTACGCGATTCACCCTTGAAGCCAATTTCCGAGGCGGTTCACAATCCCTGTGGACAAATACCCGAAATCGTTAACATTCACAGCTGAGTACTCAGTCTGTGGACGAAATCGTTGGTTGGCTTCGAGACCGTCCATACTATCGCAACCAGATCAAAACTCATCAGGTGATGGAGGGTCGGACAGGCAGCTATGGCGATGTAGGTGTCGAATCTCGGCTCGAACGAGCGCTTGAGCGGCGAGGGATAGACCAGTTCTACCAGCATCAGACGGCTGCTATCGACGCGATCCGCGACGGCGAGAATGCCGTCATCGCCACACCAACCGCCAGCGGCAAGAGTCTCATCTACACTGTCCCCGCAGTCGAGCGCGCGCTTGATCACGACGGGCGTACGCTGTATATCGCGCCCCAGCGTGCGCTCATCAATGACCAAGAAACGAGCTTTACCGACCTCACGGATGATCTCGGCCTCGGAGCCACCGTCGACGTGGGCCAATACACCGGCCAGCTCTCACAGACTGAAAAACGCGCCGTGCGGGGCGACCAACCGCATATCGTCTTGATGACGCCCGATCTCCTGCATTATGGCGTTCTTCCGCATGACCATCTCTGGGAGTGGTTCTTTCGCCAGCTCGATACCATCGTCATCGACGAGGTCCACGAGTATCGGGGTATCTTCGGCAGCCAGATCGCGCTGGTCATGCGCCGGCTCACCCGGATGTGCGAGCGGTACAACAGCAACCCACAGTTCATCTGCTGTTCGGCCACCATCGGCAATCCCGCCGAACACGCTGGAAACGTTACCGGCCAGTCCGCCGAGTCGTTTTCCGTCATCGACGAGGATACCAGCACCACCGGCGCGACTCACTGGCTGTTCTGGAACCCACCACCAGTCAAAGACGAGTCTCAATCGGGCACAGATACATCACACCCAGCACCGAGTGAGCGTGAACCCGAGCCACAGCCACCGACAATGACGTCGGACGGTGGCGAAGTGCTTCCAGCACCAGCGCCTCCTTCAACAGACATCGATACTTCATCTGACGCACAGTCGGCTCCAACTACCGACGACAGCGGCGAAGGCGAGACTGAGGCGTCAGTAGAGCCTGAATCTGGTGGAGAGCGCAAATCGAACCACGCCGAAGCCGTCCGGCTGTTCTGTGACCTCGTGACGCGGGGATATCAGACGCTCGTGTTCACACGGACGCGCCAGGGGGCCGAACGATGTGCCGAGTGGTCGGCAGCCGAACTCCACAAGCGCGGCAACCACGAGCCCGCCAACGCGATCACCGCCTATCAAGCCGCACTCAAACAGGACCGTCGCGAGGAGATCGAAGACGGCCTCCACGATGGGTCAATCCCGGGCGTCTGGTCGACGAGTGCGCTCGAACTTGGCGTCGACGTGGGTGGGCTCGATGTGGTGATCCTCGACAGGTATCCGGGCACGCGAATGCAGACCCACCAGCGTGCGGGACGAGCAGGTCGGGGTCGGGATGCGAGTCTCGTAACGCTCGTCGGCGGTCGCGACCAGCTCGACCAGTATCTGATGGGTCATCCCGACGTGTTCTTCGAGGGCAACCCCGAAGAGGCGGCGGTCAACCCCGCCAACGACCAGCTCATGCCCGACCACGTGCTCAGTGCCGCCCGAGAATCGTGGCTCTCGCCCGCTGATGAACAACACTTCGGCGAAAGGTTCCCGGAGTTCGTTACCCAACTCGAAAGCGAGGGGCTTCTCGAACGCCGGAACACGAACAAGGGCGTACGGTGGACCTACGCGGGTGACGGTAGTCCCCAACACGAGATGAGCATTCGGGCTATCGACGATCGCGAGATACAGATCCGTGATCGGCTTAATGAGACAGATCTCGCCAGCCTCTCGTATGACGACGCACTCCGGGATGTCCACCCCAACGCGATTTATCACCATCAGGGAGAGAAATACGAGGTGGTCGATCTCGATCTCGAGCGTGACATCGCGTTTCTCGAATCCACAGAGCTGTCCTACTACACGCAAGCACTCACCGACAAGGCAATCTCGGTCAACGAGATCCTCGATGAAACGACGCTCGCCACCCATTCCGGCGTCACGGTGGGGTTTGCGGATATCGAGTTCCGCGAGCAGGTCACAAAGTATCTCCGATGTACGCAGGGCAATGACGACGATGGTGAGCCCATTCCGTTGCCTGAACCACTGCCGCCGACCGAGCTCCGGACGCGAGCGCTGTATTTCACGATTCCGCCGGCCATTAAGCAGAACCTCAGAGCTGAGAGCGACGTCGACGACGGGTTCGAGGGAGCAATCCACGCGGTCGAGCACGCGATGATCTCACTGTTTCCGCTCGAATTCCTGTGTGATCGGCGCGATATTGGTGGGCTCTCGACACCGCTGCATCCTCAGACGGCCAAGAGTACGATCTTCATCTACGACGGGTATCCCGGTGGTGTCGGCCTTGCGCGTGGGGGTTACGAGCGCGTCGAGGACCTCCTGCGAGAGACGCGGAGACTACTCGCTGACTGTCCCTGCGAAAGTGGGTGTCCGGCGTGTATCCAATCGCCGCACTGTGGCAACGCGAACGATCCGCTCGACAAGGGACTCGCACTCTCGCTGCTCGATTACTTGCTCGGTGACGCGACCATTGAACCGAACCACCACGAGACGGATGGAGTCGACAACGCGAGACAACAGGACCCCATTGAGAACAAACCCGAAGTCGAAGTCGAAACCGCCATCGATTCGGTAGCAACAAACGAGAATAGTGGCGGAACAGACGATATCGACCACTATCCAGCGACACCGGAAACGCCGGAAACGGACAAGAGAACTGTCGTCGCTGAACAAATCGCGACTCACTCACAAACCAATGTCGACACTGAGACAGTCGCTGAAACGCTTGCTAAGTTGGAAGGCTACGATATCGAGCCCGAAACAGCGAAACCACCACTCTTGGAGCTGTACGGTGTAGCCGGCCCATCAATCTACGATATCCCCGGCATCGGACCAGTTCGAGGTCATCACCTCTTCCGGGCTGGGTATCATACGCCCGAGGCGATTGCAGCGGCGTCATCTGGCGATCTGACTGACAATGTCCCCTACCTTACCGAGTGGGTCGCTTCCAAGATACAACCATCGGCCGAAGAATTCATTGACGATTAACAACAGATTGGTGCGGTGATGGTTTGTCTTCCCCATGGAGGCGTGGAGGAACGTACACATGCCATCCGCGACTTCCGCCGATAACGCTGGGACCGAGACCACAAGCAGTCAACGGACTGTTATTGGTGACCTCGCACGTGGAGCACTAGCCGAGACAGAGGCTGACGGCGAAACCGTGAAAATGACCGTGCTTCACGAACTCTATCGCCACCAGCCTGCCGTATCGCTCGAAGATGTCCTCGAACTCAACGTGCTGATTGCCGCTCCGGAACCAGGACCGCTCGAAGAGCGCGTTGCTGCAGTCCTCACGGAGGCGGTCGCACAGCACGACAGCTGGACGGACACCCCGCAAGCACCATCGGCCAGCGAGAGTACTTCTGTCCCGACTACGGAGGGTCACTGATGGACGCGCAGGCGAGAATCGGAACCGATGGCGGGACTGACGAGGACAGCGAGGATGCGGCCAGCGGGGAGCGCATTCTTGACGGTCTCCCACCAGAGAAATTGCTCGACACGAACGACGTGAGCCGAATTCGCGCCGGCATCCACTGTATGGGCTCCGTTGAGACGGTCAAGCAGTACGTTGCCTACGAAAACAGCAACGAACAACGCGACCACATTCTTCGACTGCTCCAACAGCGCGCGACAGAACTCCGCGAACAAACGTAGTCGCCTTTTGTCCATCACTGATGACCATCCCGGAGCTTCCTCCCTATTTCGTCGGTGCATTTATACACTTCCTGTCAGTACAACTGAGTGGAGTAGATATTCGATGGTTCGCCAAGACGGCAAACGGAACTTCGGTTTGCGTGAATCGGATGGCAGCGAATCCAGCGTGTTCTCAGGGAACTACCCACGGCAGGCAGCCATGAAAGCCGCTCGGCGGCTTACTCCTGCCTCGTCAGAGGCAGACGCCGACCAGCAGGAACTCCGCCTCCGTGAACGCGGCACCGACAAACTCCATGTGTACGAGGCGTGGGCGTGGGAGGAGGATGCGCCCGAGGACGGCCCCGAATGGCTCTCTGGGACCATCATCGAAGCCAACGTCGCAAAGCAGAGCATCGAACACCTCGACGAATAGTACTGGTTTCTGACCGCCGCACCAGAAGGAATTGCGGACAGAGTGGGGTGTCGGAGTTATCGCCAACTGTAATTTTTCATCCCTCAGGAGGGGTGGAGGCACAATCGATGAGTCACGACACGCGTCGCAAACCACCAGTTGAGGAACCTAGCCGACATCAGCATCCCGCCGCCGAAACCGTTGCACACCTCTCGAAAACTACCTACCAACAGCGGGTCGAGACGCTTGCCGAGCGGATACTGCCACGACTCGCGGACGATAGTGGGACGCTCCAGACGGTCAACTACGACAGAGTTCTCGGCCAGCTAAGAGTGATCGAGCGGATGAGTTTCGACAATCCGTTCTCGGTCCTGGAACACAGTGAGTACGAACTCGATGGGTTCGACTGGGAGCGGGTCAACAGCAAGCATCCGGTGCAGGGGCTTGCCGAGCAGGCACGTCGACTCGTCGCCGGTGACGTTCAAGCGCGACTGCTCGAACTGGTCGCCGCTGAAAACGAGACACATCGACCCAGCAGGTCGCGCTCCAACGGGGGCCAAGGCCAACGATGACGAAATACGAAATCTCCGACGATCACGTGTGGGCGGACGAACGGGAGCCAGAAACCGAAGATCGACCACCTGTGGCGGAGGTGGAAAGCCACGCGGTCGAGATCTTGCATCGCGGGCACGACCGGCCGGACGGCGAGCGGGACATCCGGTACCGGTACGTGGTCGAAAATGGTGAAGCCATCGGCATCCTCCGGTCGCACCGCCTCGCCGAGAGCAACCAGTTCGACCCGATGGGAGCAGCGACGCCGCAGGAAGTCCCCATTGTCGTGAAGGACATGCTCGCTCACGAGATGCGAGCCGACCACTGGACTGAGGTCGTCGATGTCAAACGAGCAAAACGATTCGCGGAGGCGTGACAGATGTCCGACCGACGCCGTCGCGACGATACCGTTCGCGCGGTCGATCTGTTCTGCGGCGCTGGTGGCCTCAGTTGGGGACTCGCGCAAGCCTGCGAACACCTCGATCGCGACGTGGAACTCGCGGCAGTCAACCACTGGGAGCGCGCTATCGAAACCCACGAGCGCAACCACAGCTGGGCCGACCACTACCACGCGAAAGTCGAGGAACTCGACCCACGCTCCGTATTCGAGACCGAGCGCGTTGATATCCTGGTTGGTGGTCCCCAGTGTACCCACCACAGCAACGCCAGAGGTGGGCGGCCAGTCAACGAGCAGAAACGGGCGTCACCGTGGCATGTCCTTGATTGGCTGCAGAAGCTCTATGTCGACCATTTCATCATCGAGAACGTTCAGGAGTTCGAAAATAGGTCGCCGGTCGGGGCTGACGGCACACCGATGAAATCGAAGAAGGGCGAAACCTTCGACGCGTGGATCAATGCCCTCCACTCGCTCGGCTATAACGTCG
>NZ_AOME01000018.1 GCF_000336935.1 Halococcus salifodinae DSM 8989
GTCCATCGTGAGAAACCGATCTGGCAACCCATCCGCGAGACCGTCGGGTAGATCACGCACCTCTGCGGGACTTCCTGCACAGTCGTGGAGCCGCTTTTTCGTGAGAGTGGTGAACTCCTGCCCGCATGTGTCGCAGTGGTGTCCCATGTTTCACAGTCCTCCCTTTGAGCGCCGCACAGCGGGGCTGGTGCGGCCTATTTGTTTGTACGATAGCGTCATTGGTCTGGCCCCTCGTCCTTGTCTCGGCTTCCACGTTCGTGTTCATGGCCGTGTTCACTCTCGATGCGCTTGCGGAGTTCTGTGGGAAGCTTTGCCAGCAGGTGGCTCGTGGGATCGCGGACCATCTGTACCGTGGGATGCTCACGAGTCGGCAAGAGGAACTGGTAGGCTGGCTGCTCGCGGTCAGTGGCGTCATAAAGTGTGAGCGCCGGCAGGTCCTCGCCGTAGCTGTAGTCGACGAAGAACGCACCGCGTTCTGGCACACTATTGAGACCGATCCGCACGAACGAACTATCCGAGTTCCAGTCCGATGGCCGCAACTTGATGAAGGAGTCTCCAGATGCGTTGGAGATACCACGGACCATCCCGGAACCTGTTATCGGCGCTCCGTGGCCGATACGACCCTCACAGTAGGCAGCCCAGACGAATGGAATCGCGAGCGCATCCTCTACGAGATCAGCATACTCGGACTGGGGAGCAACCATGATGCAGTCGTCGCGACGCCCGCGATACCGATAGTAGTCGGTGTCTATGTTGAAGAGCTGGTCGTACTCGAGGCCGATCTGGTCGATAGCAGCCTCGTAGTCCGGCCCTCCTTCATCGTCTGTCGGGAGCTCCCATCCGGGGGCGCGTTCGTCCACTGCCGGGTTCTCGTTTGGCGAATCTGTACTCCGGTACTCGTCTCGTCCGCTATCAGTGTGCTCGTTCATTGGCATTCTGGGCAGTACGCCCGGACGCCGAGGCTACGCTTGCCGCGCACGATCTTTGCACCATCTGCTTCGCTCGTCTGGGCTCCGCAGCTCCGGCAGCGGAGTTGGTTCGCTTCGCTTGACATGGTTTCAGACCTCTCGTGCCTCATGGAGATGAAAAACGGCGGAGCAATTGCACTGCAAGACCTTTCCAGCGTTCGCGTTCATCCCCTACCGACCTCGTGTCGGACGGAGCAGGAGTCCACCGGCAAGCCCCGCGCCTTGAGCGGGGCCGTTGACTGTCTTACGCGAGCCAGAATAGCGCTGTAGCGGGGTGTTCGGAAAGGAGAATATCGCACTCCTTGCAGTAGTGGTTCATCTCGGGACCACTGACATCGCCGTATGAGGTCTGGACGACGTCTCCCCGCTCGTCGTAGGTGTAGATGTACTCGCGAGGTTCGATCACGCTGATGCGGTTGGTACCGCACTCTGGACAGGGATCGCCGGGTTCCCAGTCGTCGTGTTGCCACCCGTCTTCGGGATCGAGCGACGAGAGGATACGTGCCAGTTCGGCAAGCGTGTGAGAATCGTCGTTTTCCAGATCGAACAGCGGTGAGAGGTCGACCTCTCCACCGAGGTTGTGGCCGTCCTGTTGATCTCGTTCG
Source organism: Halococcus salifodinae DSM 8989 (assembly GCF_000336935.1). Classification (NCBI taxonomy): domain Archaea; kingdom Methanobacteriati; phylum Methanobacteriota; class Halobacteria; order Halobacteriales; family Halococcaceae; genus Halococcus; species Halococcus salifodinae. The sequence goes on from NZ_AOME01000018.1 coordinate 1,574, forward strand.
TGCGTGACGATGTTCTGCGCCGTTTCGATGACGGCCTCGATGATTGTCGCGAACTGTTCTCGGTCGTCGATTTCGCTCGTGGATGGGACTGCGATTCCGTTGTGTACCATGATGTCTCGTGATTCGGTTGATGATGACTTCGATTGGTTCGATGGCGATGCTACCTGCGCTCAGCAATACCGGTCGCCAGATGCCCCTGCTACGGCTGTTCTGATGGCTGTCTGATCTGGGGCTACGACTCGCCCTCCAGGTACTGTTCGAGCTGACCGATGAGCGCGGTGAGTTCCGCGCTCCGAAGTGGCCGACCGTCAAATGGATCGCCATAATCGTGGGTATTGAGTGCGTCCAGCCGGAGCCGGTCCCGGAGCTGGTCGGCTGTCTGGCCCCACGTACTCGCGTCGTCGTAGTCGGTCAGCACCTCGTAGAGGCGCTCGATCGTGAGCATCCCGAGCCGGGTTGACTTCGTGCTGTGCGAGACGGCACGGAACGTGGCTGCCGAGTCGTCCTTGGCTTCGCGATCGATTGCTCGCAACAGCGAGACAACTTTCTCGCGTTTCTGATCGACGGACATAGTTTTCAGAGATTGATATATGGGGATCTTGACGGCCTATTCACTCGTCGCTCTCGTCGTCATCAGTGGCGATGACGGGCGCGATGCTGTACTCGACGTGTCCTGCGCCATCGGCAATGTCGAACGCGACCAGGAGGGGGCTGTCCGTCCCGAGCGCGAGCGTGACTTCGGTCCGCTTGTGGATCGGCCGTCTGATCTGGCGTAGATAGCCGAGATCGAACGTCGACGCGACTGGCACGGC
>NZ_AOME01000019.1 GCF_000336935.1 Halococcus salifodinae DSM 8989
CCGTGACCACAGGCGACGACGGGAGTGGGTTCCGTGGAGTGATCCGCGGCGGACCGACGATGGTATACGCGAACCGGTTCGCGGTGTTCGCAGTACCGGTGGCGCGCTGTGACGACATTCCACGCGAAGGGGGAAATTATGCATGATCGACACGAGGTAGTGATCGCCGGTGCCGGTCCGGCCGGAGCTCAGTGTGCGCGCGACGTTGCCAAACGTGGCTACGACGTGCTCG
>NZ_AOME01000020.1 GCF_000336935.1 Halococcus salifodinae DSM 8989
CACCGACGACGCACGAATCAAGCTACGCCAGCTCTATCCGGTCGAATTCGAGAAAGACTCGCAAGATCACAGTTGAAGCTACACTGAGTGCTAACTGGGGGTCCAGCAAAGCGTAGCTCCTACTGGGGGTCCGGCCGGCGAGATGCTGCGTGTGACTGCACCGATGGCGATGGCGCAGTGGCGGTGGCGCAGTGGCGGTGGCGATGACCGCGACAGCGACAGCAACGGTAGACATCCAGGATTGTGAGTGCTGCATCAGCATGGCCGGGGGCCAACTGCTGGTGCGGCTGCAGTGCGGATCGCCACAGCACCAGCGGCGGTTCGCCAGCAGCCGCTCGCTCGCCACAGCACCGCGACGGTAGCAGCGTTCGACCGCGACAGCACGTCGGGGGCCAGCAGGCGTGTCACGATCTTCGGGGGCCAGTCCAGCAGGCGGAGAAGCCCGCAGGCGTGCCTGAAGCAGGAACGAACACGCCGAAGACGACAGAGAACACGTCAGACTACGCAGCGACTACGCCCGATTACGCGGAGATTACGCCCGACTACACACCACAGGCAGGACCCCGGAGAGCGCCAGCCGGAACGTCGTTGTTCTCAGAGGCGCGCAGACAGCGCTCACAGCCGGGCGATGAACGGATGAACCCAGACGGGAGACACACCACGAAAGCAGTCAGCAGCGAGAGCAGCCCGCCCAGCGCCTCGGATGATCCGTCGGGCGGATCGAAAGCCGTCGGCTGGGTGCTTGTCGCTGGGTATCTGAGGTATCTCTCCGACACCGAACGCAAACGTGCCGTTGCGCCACGCTTCGGTGCGGCTCACGAGAATGCTCCGGATGCCTGGAACGGGACAGAGGGTGTCGAACGGCTCGCACTACCGACCGGTGGTACACCCAGTTCGAACTCCTTTCGCCGTCGGCACGAGGATCAACCGTGATTGGTCGGCGACTGGCCAGTCGCTGGAAATCGATATATTTCGACTTCAAGAAAGATATATAGGCTAGCGGCGAGAAGGGCGGAGCATGAGCGATGAGAACCCAATTGACGATACTACCCACGGACCACCCGCTGGTACCGCCCGGACACAGTGGCAGGAAGAGCGCACGACTTTCCAGCGGGTCTACGATGTGATCACCGGGGCCACAGAGTACACGTCCGCGAAGGAGATCGGTGAGCGTGCTGACTGCTCGACCGATGGGGCTCGCAGAGTGCTTTCGCAGCTCATCGAGATGGGTATCGTTGAGTATCAGGGCGACCGCCCCAGAGAGTACCGACGCAACGACTCGTACTTTCGCTGGAGGCGCGTCGACACGCTTGCGCGCGAGCACTCCGTGTCCGACCTCCGTGAGCAGGTTGACGCCCTTCTCGAAGAAGACCAGTCGTTCCAGGACCGCTTCGAGGCCCCCGATCCGAACGCGGTCTCTCCGGCGGTGTTCGAGCATGTCGAGCACGAGTCGATCCACGAGCAATGGGAAGGGCTAACACGCTGGCGGAGTGTCCGTGAGGATCTCGAAGTCCTCCAACAGGCCATCCACCGTGCCGAACGAGACAGCGAAGGGAACGCCAAGACGTCGGCATCGGCGTAGCCACTAACTCTGATGTCTGACGACGACAACGAGCGCAGCGACGATTCGCTACCCAGTGGTCGGCTCGATGTGCCAACGCTGCAAACGCTCGCCCAGCGTGCCACAACTCACTCACTCGTCGACGAGTGGGAGTTCGATCCATCCAGCCTTTCGCCACGTATGCTTCGCCTCTTCTTGGACGCAGATTCCTACCCACCCGATGTGACGAGTGTGCGTATCGACATCCGGTGGTTCACCACTGGTGACTACTCGTTCCACTACCTCGAAGAGTACGGAGAAACGACTGATCCATACCAGTGCCGGTGGGATCGCCATCCGAAAACCAGCGCGCCACGGATGCACTTTCATCCACCGCCGAACGCTGGCAGCGCAGAGTCTGTCTCGCTTGAGTCCCATCACTTGGCCGTCCTCTTCGCTGTTCTCGACTGGGTGAGCGAACGAGTCCACCAGCTCCACGCGGACTAGGGTCCGATCTGTTGCTGGTGAAATAGATACTTTCAAGAGAACGGACAAAAGAGCGCGTCTGTGGCGAATACCATCGTCAAATCGGCCGTGAAGGAAGAACTCGACAATATGAACGTCGCGGCGGATTTCTACGACGCGCTCGATAGCGAAGTCCAAGACCTGCTCGAAGACGCTGAACGGCGAGCGAGCGATAACGACCGCAAGACGGTGCAGTCCCGCGACCTGTAAGGTTCGCTCGTCGATTTGTCGTCTCGATCTCGTGACCGACCAGCTCTAGCTCTCCGTGGCAGCCGGGTGCTTGTCCCCGTCCTCGTAGACAGTATCACCGACCGTGATCGCCTCGCCAAGCTCGTTGCTCAGGCGCTTGAGTGTCGTATCAGTCTCGTCTTCGGGCAGATACCAGAGTACGAGGCGGTCGGACGGTTGGCGCTTCTCGACTTTCCCCTCGACCGCGAGATCGCGCAGTTTCCGCCGTGCAGTCGCTCGCGTGCATCCCATCGCTTCAACGATGTCCGCCGTCGTCGCGACCTGTCGCGGAGCCTGCTGGACCAGCTCGTACACTCTCTCGACTGGATACATCTCCGCGTACTTGCCGTCGTCAGTCCACTCGCGTTCGGTTTGATCCGACATACACGATAGTACGAAACCCAGTGACGTGAAGGTTGGGGTATTAGGCTACAGTCAAACCAGCACGTACCCACACCAACTGAAACCAGCGATGGTATCACTATACGGAACAGGCTAATGTGGAAGGCGATGAGAAAGCGCAATTGGCGGTCTCAGCGGAGCCGCAGATACGCGATTATGACAAGCCCAACGTTCCTACGCCGCACAGCGCCGCAGCCAGCACTGCATATCGGTCACGATCACTAAAACCACAAGAGTGCGATAATAGACCGTAACCGAGAAGGCGAGCAATTAAGTGCATAGGGCTATTACGGTGGAGTAGAGACAGACCGGCTCCTTGGGGCACTTTCGAGCGAAAGGAAGTGCCCGCGCGTCTCAGCGCGCGGGCCGGTCTGTTTCAGCCACACAGACCATGAGCGCCTACGAATCCAACGGGCAAGAAACGTCCGGTTGCATCGGCCTGAAAACCACGGTTTGCCACAACGGCGTCATCAACGTCAAGCGCCCGGAATCCGACCGAGCGCACTCGGTGTTCGTTGACGATGAGGGCGAGATCGTTCGCTGTTCCTGCAAGGGTCACAAGTACAACGGTAACTGTGTCCATCAGGACGAGATCGAAACCCGCCCGCTCGTGCGGACGAGCGCGGTGGCGGCGGCAACCGAAACCAGCCAGCAGATCGCCACCGACGGCGGGACCACACAGGCTCGCCAAACCGACAACGACGACATCCAGACTGACACCACCACCGACGATCACCGGCCACAGACCGACCATTGGGGCAACGAGGTCGAACATTTCGACGATGGACCTGTCGGTGCGGGCGAGAAATCGGAATGTCAGTCCTGCGGTGCGCGGTTCGAGATCGCGCTGATCGCGGCCACCAAAGACAGCAGTAACCGGAACTGGGAGGAGTTCTATCGCTGCGAAGCCTGCGGCGCGAGAGGTTCGTTCCGGTTCAATGGTCGGTGCGACACCCGATCATGGACTGGCCGAATCGCATACCCGGACGAGCGATGAACTGCGTGATTTGCGGGTGTTCTGACGCCACATGCGACGATCCGGTTGCGCCTCGGTCGGCCAAGCGCCGGCTGTGTGCGATATATGCTCGCCGGGAGGGTAGCCGGTAACGCTCGCGCCGGACGCTTCTCTCGGACCGCCGGCTTTTCTCGCCGCACGAGCGGCGACAAGCGGTCAGTTAGCCGTCTCAGCGGAGCCAAGCACACGCGATTATGACAAGCCCAACCTTTCCACATCGCACAGTGCCGCAGCCAGCGCTACACACCGTCCGTGAGCGGCGAAACCGCAAGAGAGCAATAACAAACCGTAACCGAGAAGCCAAACGATTAAGTGGATAGTGCTAATATGGTGGGGTAGAGACAGACCGGCTCCACAGGGCGTTATCAAAGCGCCTGCGCGCTGTGACGCGCGGGCTGGTTGTCTCGGCCAACAACCATGAGCACGAACGAAACACCTCAGACGGAAGCACCGACCACCAACCACCAGCGCGATACCGAAGCCGTCGCAAAGCGTGTCCACCGCGCGCTCGATAGCTTCTTCCACGTCGAGGCAACTGTCGATGACGGTGAATACACGGTGTTCAGCGGTTCGAGCAGCACCTACACGGTAGACCTGTCGGACGGAACCTGTACGTGCCCGGACGGTCAGCGCGGGCCGTGGTGTAAGCACGCCTACCGCGCCGCGTTCGTGGCCGGCGAAATCCCCGACATTGACGGCGTTCACGTCGCCGTCAGCGAAGACGACAGCAGCGACGACGATCGAGACGTGGACGGCGAAAACGACGACAGCGAAACGCTCGCCGAGCGCGTCGAGCGCTTCGAGCAGGCCAATCCCGACGCTTCGGCCATCATGGTCATCAGCCAGCTCGGAATCGACCCCAACCAGAAAGAGCGCGTCGAGGAGGTGCTCGCCGAATGACCGACTCCCCGACTGTCACCCAGCAGTATTCGTTTTCTATCGGTGAGGACGGCGATACCGACGGGATTGAACCCTCCGAGGAGAGCGTCAAAACGTCGCTGGAAGCGTTCGGTGCGTCGGTGGATCACCGTGACCGTGACACTCGAATCGCCCAGCCCGAAGCCAGCAGTTTCGGAGTGGACGACCGCACAGTAGTCACCCGCAGCGACGGCGGCGAGCAGCGCGCGCTATTCGCCGACACCGACGACGACCAGCAGACCCTTACCGGCGAACGCGCCGCGAGCCAATGTCTCTTCGAGAACGACACCGGCAGCGACGACCATACCAGTGAACCCACCGCGAACACGAACGACGAGGCTCCGCGAGCACTCGCCGACGGCGGGCGCGTCGAGCACGATGGGAGCGACGAGAGCGGGCCGCAGAGCGATGATAGCAGCGACAGGAGCAGTGAGCCAGACGAGCCGGACAACAACCACGAGGACGACGAGGATAGCACATTCGACGCCGACGCGGAGACCGTTACCGAGGCATGGGAAGGTGCGTATATCTCCGCCAGTTGGGGCTACAACCAGACGAACGTCGAACTCGCCCAGATTGTCGAAGTCAGCGAGAGCGGGAAGACCGTACTCGCCCGGTTCGTCACCGCCGAACGCGTCGATCACGGCCGCACGAGCGAACAACTCCGGCCGACCGCCGAACAGTACGGCGATGAGTTTCGCCTTCACGTCCGCGACGGGATCGACGGTAACCCGTACTTTCGGGGCAGCTACCCGCTCGGCAACGACGGCGACATGGACGGACCCACCCGTCGAGGGTCATTCTACCCGTGGAGCAACGACCCTGAAAGCTCGATTCGACAGACAGCGACTAACCACGGCCACTAGCTCGCCAATCGCCTAATCAGCCCGCCGAACAGTCGCATTTTCCGAGCGCGTGAACGATGAGAAGCGGTCAGTTTGCCGTCTCAGCGGAGGCGGGCATACGCCATTATGACAAGTCCAACTTCACCACACCGCACAGTCCCGCAGCCAGCGCCACACACCGTCCGTGAGCGACGAAAACCGCAAGAGGACAATAATAGACCGTAACCGAGAAGAGGAGACGTTAAGTGCATGGCGCTATTGCGATGTAGTAGAGACAGACCGGCCCCTCGGGGCATTTTCTAACGAGGAAAGTGCCCGCGCGCTGTGACGCGCGGGCTGGTTGTCTCGGCCAACAACCATGATCACGAACGAACCCAGCGGACAAGAACCCGACGGATCGACCACCGTCCAGCAGCCAACCAGCGAAGCGGACGGCGAGACAGTCCACGCGGTGGGCGACTGGGCGCTCGTCGTCCGGGCGGATGGGCGTGTCGAAGCCCGCACGCACTGGCCCAACGGCGACCCGAAGACGTTCACGACCGCTTCCACCGACGGAGCCCCCGAGCCGAGCGCGACCTACCGCTACGGCAAGAGCATCGAGGGCGTTCTCGCGCGCTACACTCACGAGACCCGCTTCGAGCGCGATACACACGAACACGGCGCGGCGCTCCGGCGAGGAATCATTAAGACGCTGTGTGCGCTCGCGCCGGAAACGTCCCCTAACGGCACCGACCGCCAGCCCGTCGGCGTCATCCACGTCAACGCGCCGACCGGCCCCTCGACGTACATCGTCAGCGAGGACAACACCGACACCGGCACTTACGCGACGTTCTTCCCGTTCGAGGCCGCGAGCGAGAGCACCACGGGGGCAGACCGATGAGCGACCGCGAAACGTACGATTGCTCACAGTGTGACGACACCCATCCCATATCGTTCGATTCCGACGGATACGGACTCGCGTGGTGCCGCTCGCGGGGAACGACCCTCGTCTCAAAACCCGAGAAGACCGAAGCATGAGCGACCGCGAGCGCGCCCTGCCGAGCCTGGAGAGCGTTCAGTTTGTGCTCGGTGCCTCGGTGTATGCCTACGAGGACGGGCGCGTGGACATCGTTTCGTGGGGCGAACACGGTGGTATCAGCCTTGTCGGGTGGGGCGAACTCCGCAAACTCGGCGAAGACGAGCGGGAGGCCAAAGCATGATCGAGCGCGAAACGGGCGAACTCACGCCCGCGATGCTTTCCGGCACACCCGTCGGTAGTCCCGGCGGCATGGCCGTCTGCGACACCTGCAATCGCCGACGCACCGACGGCCACCGCGAGCACGACCACGGGGACAGAGAAGTCGACACCGTGTACGCCTACGCGACCCGCGTTCGCGGGACGAATCAGTGGTCGCTCCGACGCTGACCAGCATAAACGAAAGAGTAAGTGGTATGCAGCACCGTCGTACCCGAAAACGAACAGATCTGTGCCCCGAGTCTCGCCATCCTCGGAACCAACGTTCACAGGTACCAAAACGGTGAACACTATGACCATCATACAGGATCGCACTAACCGCGAGCGAGTAGAAGACACACTACTGACACTGCTTGAAACCGACGAGAACGGCAACAGCTATCGGTACTTTCGTGCGTCAGATCTCGCCGAGATCGGCCCGGAGGTATCGGGTGCGATCGCTGGGTCGCACCTCCCGCAGATCGAGGACGACTCACCACTGTCGAATGGGCTGATCGTCGAGCGATACAACGATACGGACTGTGGACCGACACTGTGGATCGTTCGGCGGGAAAAGTCATGACAGAGAGACATACCGATCGGACTCTCGACGACCTCGGTCAACGGTCGGGAGGCGCATGATGTCCTCACAGAACGGAACGTCCCCGTCGCAGCCACAGTCGCTCGAAGAAATCGTTCACGAGTATGCTCCACCCGGCGAGTCGTGGCCGTCACTTCCGGCTTTCCACCCAGAGTCTGGGTGGGAGTTCAGTACCGTCCACCGTCGGACACGTCCAGGACGCGAGGACGAGACACAGATCTGTCCAGCGACCGGCGAAGAGATCCCGGTATCAGAGCCGCACATCTGCGTCACAGTCCGTCGCGACGAGTGGCCCGGTGAGTCGAGCTCGACAGCTGAGTTCAAGCAGTTCGTGTTTCCGAACCGGGACACACTCAGGCAGTGGTTCGAAGAGGATGATCAATGAGCGAGACGGATGCTGACGCTACGCCGACCGTGACCGAGGCTGACGAGACCGGCACGATGCAACCCGAGATGCAGATCCTCCCGCGCGGTGGCGTGCGCGAGGTAGGCCGGAGCTGTTTCGAGATCGACGTCGGCGACCGGACGTATCTCGTCGATTGTGGCATCAAACAGGGCTACAAGACGGAGTATCCGCTGTTCCGCGGCCTCGGCCCTGGAGAAGTCGATGCGGTGTTTCTCACCCACGCTCACGTCGACCACATCGGTGCGCTCCCGGTCGCCGAGCAGCGCGGGCTGTTGGCCGACGATGCCCCGATCATCGCCACACGGCCGACGAACGCGCTTGCTCACATCCTGTTGCACGATTCGCTGAAGATTCACAAGCTACAGGCAGAGGAACTCGGCGAGCCCCAGCAGTTCACCGCTGAGGACGTCGAGAAGGTCCTCAATCGGTTCGAGGGACACGGCTACGAGGGCGGGAGTCGCTACAATATCGGCTTCCGCTTCGGCCACGCCGGCCACCTGCTCGGCAGTACGTGGCTCGCACTCGACGCCGACGGCCGGCGCGTCGTGTTCTCTGGAGACTTGGGTGGGCGATCGGGCCATCTCCCCGCGATCGAAGAGCCGCCGCTCGCCGACGAGTTGATCCTCGAATCCACCTACGGCGACACGCTCACGCATCCGTCGCTGTCGAGCGCGAAAAACGACCTCTACGAGACCGTCGTCGAGGCCCAACAAAACGATCAACCTGTGCTCATCCCCACGTTCGGGATCGGACGCTCCCAAGAAGTGCTACAGCTGTTCCGCGAGCGCGAGGCCACTCTCGAACAGGACGTCGACGGCGAGGTGGATGTTGTCTACGACGGGATGATCCGCGACTCGATGGCGGTCTACAACGCTTTTGCGACGGATCAGCACGTCGCGGAATCGCTTGTGAACTATCGGATCAACGCCGAAGACCCCGAGCCGTTCGTCCCTGATAGCGCTCGCACGCCCGAGACCGTCGAGGACCGTCACGAACTCGTCGACGGCGAGGACTCCCCCGTGATCGTTGCGCCGAGCGGGATGTTCACTGGCGGCTGGTCGCCGTTCTATCTGTGGCAAATGAGCCAGCACTACCAGGACGCGAAGGTGGTATTTACCGGCTATCAGGCCGAAGGGACGACGGGCCGCGATCTCTTGGAGGAGCCGGGCGACGTCGCTTCGGTCACCGTCTCGGCGCTCATGGCTCCCGAGGAAGCCGACGATTCCGAGGCTGAGGAGTTCGCGTTTCATGATGTCTCGATCGACGTCCCGACGCGGTGGCTCCACAGCGTCGAAGGACTGTCTCTTATACACATCTCTGAGAGGGCTGGCAAGNTCACGCCACCGCGCGGGAGGATCTGCATCTCGGGTTGCATCGTGCCGGTCTCGTTGGAAAGACGGGGGCGGTGCCGAACGATCTCGAACAGCTCCAGCAGCGCCACGATCGCCTCGAAAACGAGATGGATGCGCTTGCCGAGGAGATCGAACGGTTGGAACACGAGTGGAAGTCCCAGCAGCAGATTTGAGCGGGCGCTAACTCTTGCATTTATATCGGATCTCTTACTGAAACGACGGCAAAGGTTTACGCATGAATCATTATAAAATCATAATGGAGCGTCCTACCCGCCAGCGCGAGCGCAATACCGAAACCGAGGAGCTAGCGCAGGAAACGGAGGACGAACGAGCCTGTCCCGAGTGTGAGTCGGCCAGTCTCACCAATAGCGCCGATCAAGGAGAACTCGTCTGTGATGACTGTGGCCTGATTCTTGAAACCGACAATATCGACCGCGGTCCTGAATGGCGAGCATTCAACCACTCCGAACGACAGAGCAAGTCCCGCGTTGGCGCGCCGACCACCCAAACGATGCATGACAAAGGACTCACTACTCAGATCGGGTGGCAAGACAAAGACGCCTATGGCCGCTCTCTGTCCGCCGAAAAACGGTCACAGATGAACCGTCTCCGGAAATGGCAGGAGCGGGTCCGAACCAAAGACGCCGGTGAACGCAATCTCCAGTTTGCACTCAGTGAAACCGACCGGATGGCGAGCGCACTCGGTGTGCCCCGTTCGGTTCGAGAGGTTTCCTCGGTCATCTACCGACGTGCGCTCTCCGAGGACCTCATCCGCGGACGCTCCATCGAAGCCGTGGCCGCCAGCGCTCTCTATGCTGCCTGTCGCAAAGAAGGAATCCCCCGCAGCTTGGAGGAGGTCACTCATGTCGCTCGCGTCGAACAGAAAGAGATCGGCCGGACCTACCGCTATATTGCCCGCGAACTCGAACTCGGAATGCGACCGGTCGATCCACAGAAATACGTNACCTACCGCTATATTGCCCGCGAACTCGAACTCGGAATGCGACCGGTCGATCCACAGAAATACGTTCCCCGGTTTTGTTCCAGCCTCGATCTGAGCGAAGAAGTCCAATCCAAAGCTAACGAGGTCATTGAAGCCAGCGCAGCAGAGGGGCTCCTCTCGGGGAAATCGCCGACGGGGTACGCTGCTGCTGCAATCTACGCCGCTTCATTACTCTGTAATGAAAAGAAGACCCAGCGCGAAGTCGCCGACGTTGCACAGGTGACCGAAGTCACTATCCGGAATCGGTATCAGGAACAGATCGAAGCAATGGGAATTCAGTAGACGATCACGAGGTGAAGCCGAACACTGGCCGATGGCCCCACGCCGATGCTCCATGCCTGAATCCAGCAAGGATCATTCGGCCGATTGGGGGAACCATTGTGGATTCTCGATCCCGACCCCTCCCGAGGGGTCGACCTGCGGGTAGGGGATGTCGATGCCAGCCACTCCAAAGCGCTGCTTGACGTTGGTTACGTACTCACCGCGGGTTTCAGGAAATCTGCGCGAGGAGAGTCCGACGTAGGAGTCGGCGAGTGCATGTCGGTGCTCATTCGCACCAGAGGAGCTGGGTCGTCGAGGATGTCAGGGTGCTTTTCGGCCTCCTCGATAATGAGGTCGAAATGCCTTCATCAGAACCCAGATCAAAGGCAGTATCGTGGTGGGTCAACCCGCTCACGTACTCTTTTCATCAATCAACTGCCGAGTTCCCAAATGCTTCTTACAACCCGTATAGAACGAAAGGACGATGGCACCCGACTACAGCCGGAGCGAAACCTACGAAGTCAGTGTCACGAACGTCACCGACGGCGACACGTTGGATGTCGAGTTTCCCGACGGGGCGACCGAAGAGCTCCGGGTGATCGGGATTGATGCCCCCGAGACAGAGAGCAACCGGCAATTCGAACGACCACAGGAGTGGGAAGGGCTAGAGGAGCCCGACTATCTCGCCCAGTGGGGAGAGAACGCAAAGGAGTACGCGAAGACCGAATTCGCTGGAGCAACTGTCACTGTCTCGTTCGACGAAAACGAGCCGATACGCGGTGAGTACGACCGATTGTTGATGTACGTCGAGACGCCCTCCGAGGACGACGGCCAAGCGCGCCTCTACAATCGCGCTCTCATCGAAGAGGGTCTCGCACGGGTGTACGGCTCCAGTCTGACACACCACGCGGAGTTCTGGGCGGCCGAAGACGAAGCTCGCACGAACGGTGTTGGGCTATGGGCGGAGAGCAATCCCGAAGCGACGACCGAATCCCGTGATCGTCCCGTCACCGATCTCTTCATCCCGAAACTGTCGAGCATTCATACCGACTCGGGAGCGCTCGCGGACGACCGCGTACCGGTGTCCGCGGAGTCGACTGCCCGACAGGAGTTGCAGGATCACGACCACGGCGTTGAGTACGATCGAATTCCCTTGGTTGGGATCGATACCGACGCTCGAACCGGCATGATCGGCGGGCTCCTCATCGACGAGAAGTACGAGAAGGCCGAAGGGTTCGGAGTCGATACGGCGAATTTCGAGAACTTCGTCTTCCTTACGAATCTCATCGACCATCTCAGTGACCGGTCCGGGTCGGTTCTCATTGACGGCGGTCACGGTCAGTTCAGCGTGGAGTACGCGATCACCAACGAAGAGGCCGCCTACTACCAGCACTATCTCGAAGGCCAGGATGGCATCGGGTTCGAGCAGGTCAACGAGTTCAGGGAGGCGCGATTCGCCGATGCACGAGCGATGATCGTCTCGTCGCCCGCCTCTCCCTATACCGATACTGAAATCGATCTACTCGCGGAGTTCAGAGACAACGGCGGCGCAGTCGTATTTCTGGGCAGCGCGGCAGCGAACGCCACTGCACGGGAGAACCTGAATACCCTCGTGGAGCAGCTGGGATCGGATCTCCGGCTCAACGAGGATCAAGTGTTCGACGCGACGCACAAGGTGAACGATGATTCGTCGCTTCCCTACACCACGGCGTTCGACACCTCGTTTCCGCTGTTCGACGCCTACAGTCCGGAGTCGGACTCCGGCAGTCGGGGAACGCTGTCGCTTTCGAAGATCCACGCCAATGCAGCAGGAGACGAATACGAAAATCTGAACGACGAATATCTCGTGTTCACGAACCCAGGAAACGATACGCTTGATCTAACCGGGTCGGTGGTTCACGACGAGGCCGGCCACGAGTATGCGTTTCCGGAGGGCGTGACGCTGTCGCCGGGTGAATCGGTGACACTCCATACGGGTTCTGGGTCCGACGACGATACGGGGTTGTACTGGGGCGCTTCGGCACCGATCTGGAACAATACAGGGGACGAAGTGACGGTGACCGATGCAAGTGGAAATACGATGCTCAGCCACGAGTATTGAGTTTCGTCACGACAAGCGAGAAGTCTAAGAACTGTCGACAAGCCGCATTACACCCCGACACTCCGAGCAAGCGAACGAAGAGGAGTGCTTGCCCTCGGCGTCGCGGACGCGATTGTCACAATTGACACACTCATAGACTAGTTCGGCCATGGTCTGGTGTTGCGTCTCGCACCACATGAGTCTACTCGCCGTTTTCGGTGGCTGGGAGCGTTTGAGACACCGCTTCTCCGCCATATGGTTCATCGGGCGGGGATGCCCGAATGGTCCAGGAAGTAGTGAGCACGGGGCCAGCAACGAACCAAGCAATGAGAAAAGGCTCCAAAGGTTGGAGCGAGCATCTACTCACACCGGACCGCGAGAGCGAGTGCGAGCGGAGTAGGATGGGGGTGTCACGTACCGCCTAGTGTTGGTTGGAGTTGTTCGATGTGCTGGGTAATGCGGTGGAGAAGTTGTTCGAGTTGCGGCCGTTCGACCTCCCACCAGGTCGGAGACCGTTGATACATTGTGAGAACGTCCCGGATCGCTTCGAGCTGGGCAAGCGTGAATTGAGTGTTACCGCTATCAAGCGTCTCGAAGGCTTGGAATACTTCTGTTGGCGGTAGATCAACGTCCGCTGTTACTTCGGTTGATTCTTTGTCAATCCGGTCAAGGAGGACGTGGTGGAGCGTCCAGTGTTGTTCAGGGGTTAGCGAGAGTGTGACTGAAGGCGGAGGGAGCGGTGGGTTACTCATATGTTGGATTGTGTGTCTTTGAGGGTACAGTTGCGTTCTCAATAAACCTTGTTAGCATTACCCATACAAAGGAGATTCTGGACCGACATTACCGAGTGGGACGTTGCATCTCGCGACGGCGAGTAGCCGTCGAGTAGCACGCTCACCTCAGCGACGATACCGCTGCCGCTACCGAACGACAACAGGAGATGTCGGTGACGTATTGCTCTTCGAATGACCGTGGGCCAACCAGTTTGTTGTAATCTGATTTTCACGAAGGGACCAAACTATCAGACTGGTGGTATAGTCGACGTCTTCCCCGGCCCATAGCCGGCGACTGGAGTGCAGGATCGCTGGCCCGGTCACTACTTCCTACGGGATTTAGCTTCTCGAACCTCGCCGTCGCTTCGGAGCATATCAGGGCATTCGGGACAGACCCGTACGGTGTCCATTTCAGGGGGTGCGAACACCCGGACGTACTGGTCGGTCACGAACGCGCCACAGTTCTCGCACTCGGGCATGGCCGATGACGCGATTCACCCTACTTTATTCTATCGGTCTTGTTGGTGGATTTTCGATGCCAATGGACGCTTCGCTGGTGATTTCGATCTTGCTAAACAACCGATCAGAGGCAGTCATCTGCTATTTAGCAAGGAGGTATAAGGTCGGCTGCTAGTTTTGAGAACTCCCCCCGAACGAGACAAGCGTATTGGTTGCTGATGACCGATGACCTGGAGTCCCAAGCTCTCAGAATTAACGACCGACACTATAGCCACTGAACCGAGACTGGAGTTCAATACTGTTCCAAGAAGAGCGATCGCAGGTTGCTCAGTCTACAGCAGGTCCACCATTTGAGCTGTCGGTTGGGGGTGATGAGTCCACCACCTCGGGATCGATGACCGTCAGCCAGTGTCGCTGTTCGGCAACGTCCGCAACCGCGCCGAGCCGCGCGTGAACCACATACTCCTCTGCCCCCTGTGTGGGGTGACGAACCTCCGCAACAAGACAACAACCTGTGATGTGAGAACTCTAAAAATCAGTGCTAATCACTATAACTCACCAATCCACAAGCGCTGGCTACGAGACGGGAGGAAACCAACTATCGTTTTCGAAGTGTCATCGGCAATCCGTTCTGCGTCTTCGTCGTCATTTCTGGCTCAATGGCAATGTCTGTCTCGTCACCGGTCCATTCGAGATCGAACTCCTGACCGATCGTCGCGAGCGCGAGCGTTGCTTCAAGCCGGGCAAACTCTCGGCCAATACATGTCCGTCGTCCACCCCCGAACGGAATGAAAGCATAATCGTCTAACTGCTCCTCGAACCCATCGGTCCAGCGCTCAGGTCGGAACTCCAGCGGGGCGTCGTAGTACCGCTCGTCACGATGGATCGAGATCACCGAGAGATGTACCTGTTCATCCGACGGAAGCCGATAGCTCCCGACATCTACCTCTCTCGTTGTTTGTCGAGGGATCGTATGGATAGGTGGGTAGAGGCGAAGCGTCTCGGTGACGATTCGGTTGGTGAGATCGAGACGGCTCACATCATCTCGCGTCGGTGGCCTTCCATCGAGCACTGTGTCGAGTTCCTCATGGAACGCGGCGCAGACATCGGGTTCGGCCGCCAGCGAATACAAAGCGAACGCGATAGCGGCCGCTGTTGTCTCATACCCGGCGAAAATCATCGTCAGCATCTGATCTTCGATTTCCTCGGGACTTAGATGGTCATCACCTGCTGCCTCGCCTGCCTCAGACAGTTTCGAGAGCAACGTTTCGCTCTCTGAACCACCTGATTGGCTCTCGGAGGCGGATTGCCCTACTTGATCAGCGAGCGTCACCGTGCCCGATTTATCGGCATATTCATACTCCGCGAGTAATCGGCGGATTTCGACTCGCAGCCGCGATTCCGAATTGCTGAATTCGCGGCGGGATGGCGTCGGCACCCACAGAGGGAGCAACCAGGAAGTCGGAACAAACCACTTGTTGAGACCGTCCGATGCATCGCGCAGATCGTCACCTTCGCCGGGTGCCAGATCACGACCGAACAGTGTTGCGAATAGAATCTCAATCGTGAGATCCTGCATTTCAGATTCGATATCCCGGTTCTCACCGTCTTCCCACGTTGAGAGCCGACGCTGGGTTGCAGCAACCATATTATCCGCATAGCCGCTCACCCGTTCGGGGTGAAACAGCGGTTGTAGAATATCACGTTGACGACTCCACTGCTCGCCTTCAGTAGACAGCACCCCGTTCCCAAATACTCGATTGAAATCATCCGTCTTGCCAAACGCATCGACATCCGTAACGAGCGCCTGTTTCAGATACTCCGCCCCCGCGAGAACATACACATCTGTACCCGGCAACTCCATGCAGTAGACGTCGCCACATTCGCTCGTGGCGCGATCAACAAACCCGAAAGGATCGTCACCGAAATCAATTGCGTGACCAATGATGGGAGAGCCTTCGGGCGAAGGAGGTAGCTGTGTATTATTACACATCAGCTAGACCTCGCCGATGGAAGTTGAAAGGCACTTCACAACAGGCCCAGAAGAAGCCGCCAGATAAAACCATAGATCACACGTTTGATCACTCAAAACATGTCTATACAAACACATCCTCTATCTGGCCGAGAACTCAGTGTTCGAGAGGTTATGAACGGGATTGTTGACACAAAGCGATTGGATATTTTGCGTGCAGTAAACAATCTCTCACTCCCCACCAAGCGAGGTGACGTTGCCTCCCGCGCAGAGACATCACGAAAGACAGCGAAAAAGCATCTTTCAGAACTTCGTGAACATGGTATTGTTAAAATTTATCGAGGTAATATCGAACCGACCGCTGGCGGAAAGTTACTTTTAGAAGCAATACAAGACTGTCTCACAGCGATCCCAATCACAGAAGATGAACTCGCGGAATTGACCCGGACTGAAACCCCGCTCTCAATCTTATCAAATCTACACACAGAATATCAGAGCACGGAAGAGATCCAGCGAAGAATCAGTAGTTCACAAAGCGGGTTAGGTGAGTGGGCTGCTCGGTCGGTTGATGCAGCCAAACCAAGCAGCCAATGAACTCACCGAAGAGCA